>JAKAFG010000052.1 GCA_021818125.1 Pseudomonadota bacterium
TGCCCATCTTGCCGTCGGCATGGGTCACCGCGAGTTCCTGTATCACACTGTGAATCGCCGCCGCCTCCCAGTTCGGCAACACGTCCAGCGCCTGCGCCAGGGTTACCAGCAATGCGCCCTGTCCGTGCAGATGCTTCTCCACATCCTTGGGTTCACCGGCCACCGGCGCCACATAAAACATCTCCGCCGCCGCCGCCATCTCCACCAAGGTCTTGGACCGCTCCTGCAACAGCGCCACCACCGCCGGGAGGGCCGGCCCGGCCGCCACCAAGGACTCGGTTACGCCCACGGCATTGAGGTAAGGCAGCAGATGCTGCGCCAGCCCCTCCGGCGTCAGCCGCTGCATATGCTGGGCATTGATCCACAGCAGCTTCTCCGGGTTAAAGGCCGATGCCGCCTTGTTCACCGCATCAATGCGGAAAAATTCCACCATTTCCTCACGGGTAAAGATTTCCTGATCGCCATGGGACCAGCCCAGCCGCACCAGAAAATTGAGCAGCGCGTCGGGCAAAAAGCCTTGCTCGCGGTATTCCAGCACGCTCACCGCCCCGTGGCGCTTGGACAGCTTTTGCTTGTCCGGCCCGAGAATCATCGGCACATGGGCATAAGCGGGCACCTGGGCGCCGAGCGCCTGCAGAATCTGCATCTGCCGCGGCGTATTATTGAGATGATCGTCGCCGCGGATCACATGGGTGATCCCCATATCCCAGTCATCCACCACCACGCAGAAGTTGTAGGTCGGCGTCCCGTCGGAGCGCGCGATAATCAGATCATCCATTTCACTGTTCTGAAAGCGCACCGTACCGTGGATCAGGTCTTCCACCACGGTCTCACCGCTGTCCGGGCTCAGAAAGCGGATCACCGGCGCAACCCCTTCACGCGCTGCGTTGCGCTGCCGGCAACGTCCATCATAGCGCGGTTTCTCGCCTCGCCCGCGCTGGTCTTCGCGCATGGCTTCCACTTCTTCACGACTGCAATAGCAATGATAGGCCGTCCCTGCCGCCAGCATCTGCGCCAGCACTTCCCGGTAGCGGTCCATGCGCCGCATCTGATAGAACGGGCCCTCGTCCCAGTCCAGCCCCAGCCAGGCCATCCCCTCCAGAATGGCGGCTGTCGCTTCCGGCGTCGAGCGCTCCACATCCGTATCCTCGATACGCAGAACGAAGTGCCCCCCCTGCTGACGCGCGTGCAGCCAGGAGTAAAGCGCGGTGCGCACACCGCCAATATGCAGATAACCGGTGGGACTGGGGGCAAAACGGGTACGAACGGACATGGTGCGCAACCTGAGACTGGCGAAAACAGGATAATAACAGCCTCTTTGACCCGCCGGTATCCCGCGCACCGCCGGCTTTCACCGCGAATCATGCCCCGCGCAGACCGGCAAACAGCGTTTGACTCAAGGCATTCCTTTTGCTTACTATCCACTTAACGGGCGGCAAGCATCATGCCAACCCCATGTTTATAATGACATCCTTTTACGAAGGGTTACATCTGCGGGACGCCCATTGTGGATCGAACCCGCCCAGGAAGGAGTAACATGAAAAAGCGACTCATCGCTATCGCCACGCTGGTGGCGCTGGGGGGCATTCCTATGGTCTGGGCGGAGAGCCAGACCATAGGCCTGCAGCAAAGTGATCTTCAAAGCGGTGTGGCAGAAGCCTTGAACACCACCGAACAGACTGCGGATTTGCAAGGCGGCGGATCAGGCAACGGGCAAAGCGGCAATGCTTCCGGCCTGTCAGCCACCCTGCAGCAGTTCGAGGCATCAGGCGCCTTTGGTAACCGGACGGAGGCCGGCAATGTCTGGACACATATTGATGACGGCCTGCGCATCAGCGACGTCTCCCGGGTAGAAGTAGACAAATGGCGCACCTGGTTCCTGCAACACCAGGGTAAGCTGGAACAAATCTTCGATAACTCCCGTCCTTTTCTTTATTATGTGGTATCAGCAGTTGCGCAGCGCGGCCTGCCCATGGAACTGGCGCTGTTGCCGGCCATCGAAAGCGGTTACAACCCCAAGGCCTATTCTCCGGCGGCCGCAGCGGGTCTCTGGCAATTCATACCCGGTACCGCCCGCAACTTCGGCCTGCAAAATACCCGCTATGGCGATCCCCGCCTGAGTCTCACCGCCTCCACCAACGCGGCCCTCGACTATCTGTCTTATCTCTATAACTATTTCGGCGGCAACTGGCTCCTCGCCATCGCGTCCTATAATGCCGGACAGGGCACCGTCTCCGCCGCCATCCAGCAAAATGTCGCAGCGGGCAGGCCCACGGATTTCTGGGACCTCAATCTCCCGGAGCAAACAGAAAACTACGTTGCCGAGTTGCTCGCCCTGGCGCAGGTCATCAAAAATGCCAGGGCTTACCATGTTTCCCTGCCCGTCATCCCTAATACGGCACATATTGCGGTAGTCACCACCCCAAAATCCGTGGCACTCAACGTAGCAGCGAATCTGATGAACATGCCGGTCAGCGAATTGCGGCACCTCAATGCCGGGCTGAGCTATGGCGTCGCCCCGGCCGATTACCAGCTCGTGGTTCCCAAAGGCAAGGCTGGGGCACTGAAAACAGCGCTTTTGACCATGCCCCAGGAAGCAGCCGCACGACCCGTAGCCACATCTGCAGCAGCACCACGACTCAGTCACATCACCCTCCGCCGCGGTGAGACGCTCTGGCATCTGGCGCAACGGGCCGGGGTCAGCATTACCAACCTCAAACGCTGGAATCACATCCGTTCCGCGCGCGACCTGCAAGTCGGGCAACACCTGGTTGTCTATGGCGCCGGCGGGCTGCGTCATGCAGTCTATGCGCAAAACAGCCAGCCGCTCAGGGTGCGTCCGGGCAACACGCTCTCGCAACTCGCGCAGCGGGCCGGCGTCAGCGTCCGTGACCTCATGCGCTGGAACCATATCCGTTCCGCGCGCGACCTGCAGGTCGGTGAGACGCTCACGGTACATGGCGGTACTGCTGCACCGGTCTATACCGCCGCGCGCGGTCACCAGCGCCTTACCGTCCGGCCCGGTGAGAGTCTCTGGCAAATCGCCCAGCGCGCCGGGGTCGGCGTCGCCGTACTGGCCCGCGCCAACCACCTCACCGAGCGGACCGTCCTCCATCCCGGACAGGTGCTGAATATCCCGGCACAAACCGTGGTCGCCGCCATCGACCACCGACAGGAGCGCGCCGCTACCCAGGCACGGACGACAACTTATGTGGTGCGTCAGGGAGACACGCTCTGGCAGATTGCCCAACAATTCCATGTCCAGCCCAAATCGCTGATTCAGTGGAATCGTCTGGCCTCGGCCAGCGATATTCAACCGGGCTCACGTCTCACCATTTATACGCGCTGATTCTGGCGTAAGGGGTTTTTGCAATGGGTTTTATGGAAGGTAAAAAGGCACTGGTTGTCGGCGTGGCCAATGACCGCTCCATCTGCTGGGGCATCGCTCAGGCCATGCATCGCCAGGGTGCGGAAGTGCTACTCACCTATCAGGGCGAGCGCACCAAAAACCGGGTGGAAGAGCTGGCTTGCCAGCTCGGTGCGCTAGAGCCCCTGGAACTGGACTTGATGAACGAAGAGCAACTGGCTGGCACCATGCATAATATCCAATCGCTCTGGGGCGGCGTCGATATCGGCATTCATGGCGCGGCTTTTGCGCCCAAAGACGAACTCAGCGGCAGCTATCTGGACGCCACCACCCGCGAGGGCTTCCGTATTGCCCACGAGGTATCCTCCTACAGCTTTACTGCCATGGCCAGGGCTATGCACCCGCTCATGCAGGGTCGGCAGGGCGCCTTGCTGGCCCTCAGCTACCTCGGCGCCGAGCGCGCTATGGCCAACTACAATGTGATGGGGCTCGCCAAAGCCAGCCTTGAAGCCAGCGTCCGTTATCTCGCCTACGCGCTGGGACCGGACGGCATCCGCGTCAACGCCATTTCCGCCGGGCCTATCCGCACCCTCGCGGCCAGCGGTATCAGCGAGTTCCGCAAGATTCTGGATCACTATGAGGAACATGCGCCCCTGCGCCGCAACGTGACGCAAGACGAGGTCGGCAACACCGCCGCCTTCCTCTGCTCCGATCTCGCCTCTGGCATCACCGGCGAGATCACCTACGTAGACGCCGGTTTCAACATCGTCGGCTTCTGAGGCGCACTCCGAAGCATCACGGCGCGCCGCTCACCGCATCGCGCGCGCCACCTCCGCAAGCATCTCCTCAAAACTCTTGGTAAAGGCAGCCAGACCTTCCATCTGCAATTGCTCCGCCACGGCGCCGTCCATATCTATACCCAGGCTGGCCAGTTGCACCATGGTCTGCCGTGCCCCCGCCATATTGTCTTCGACCCGTGCCACCAGGCTGCCATGATCGCGGAGCTTGACCAGGGTATCATCGGGCAGGGTATTGATCGTCTGCGGCCCCATCAGCGGCTCGACATAGAGCAAATCGGAGTAGGCGGGATTTTTGGTGCTGGTACTCGCCCAGAGCAGATACTGGGGTCTTCCACCCGCAGCGCGCAGCGCCGAAAAGTCCTTACCGTGAAAAACGTCCTGATAAATGGTGTATGCCGATTTTGCCATCGCCACCGCCGCCTGACCCCGCAACGCCAAAGCCTCTGGCGTGCCAATAGCCTCCAGCTTTTGATCGACCAGCGTATCCACCCGCGACAGGAAGAGGCTGGCGACGGCTTTCACCTTACGCGGATCACCACCACTCGCCACCCACTGCGCCAAACCCTTCTGGTAAGCGGCATACACAGCGCGAACATGCGTCAGCCCAAACATCAGGGTCACGTTGACCGACACACCGCGGCCGATGAGCGTTGCGAAGGCACGAATACCCGCGGGCGTGGCCGGCACCTTGATCAGCAGGTTATCCCGCTGCACCAACCCGTGCAGCCGTTGCGCCTCGGCCACCGTAGCGGCCTCATCCCGCCCCAGTCGCGGTGACTCCTCCCAACTCACCCAGCCGTCGTCACCGCCCGTTTCCACATGCACCGGATGCAACAAATCGCAGGCCTTGCGCAAATCATCCACCACCAGACCCTCATACAACCGTTCTGCGGAATCTGCAGGCTGGCGCAGATCCTCCTGATAGTAGGGGCTGGAGTGAATCGCCTTCTGAAAAATACTGGGGTTGGAGGTCACCCCGCTGATCCCGTCCTCGTCGATATAACGCCGCAGAATGTTGTCATGGACGAGGGTGCGCGACAGATTATCCAACCAGATGCTTTGCCCGATCTGCTTTCTGAGTGTCCGTAAATCCGTTGCCATACCGACTCTCCTGACTTGATTCCGCCGTTATACACGATACCCACCTGATCTTCAGTTTAGACCAGAGTCCGGCGAGGAGTATCCAGCCGCTGCCTCCGTCCAAGTCTTGTCTCTGCCCCATCCGCTGCTTTTCCGTAAATAAATGGTGAAACTTTACTAAAAAATATGCATCAGCGCGTGAATGAAGCTCTCCATCTCCGTACCCGCCGACTTGGATTTAGGCGGCAGATAACCAGCCAGGAAATAGCCCACAGGATACTTGTGACCCGGAGCATCCTGGTAGGAGGCCAGCGTCCCGGCACGCGGGTTGTAGCGCGCCATCACCACGTCCGGCGGCTGAAAAAAGCCGACGTCGGGATACGCCTTTAACGCCGTGTGCATGTAGCGAATCCAGATAGGTAAGGCCTGACGGGCCCCGGCCGCCCAAACTCCCATGGTTTTATTGTCGTCATATCCCACCCAAACTGAAGTGGTGATATTGGGATTGTAGCCATTGAACCAAGCGTTGTCCTCATGATTAGTAGTGCCGGTTTTACCCGCGATATCATGACGATGCAGAATCTGCGCGGCCACGCCCGTGCCCACCCGGATGACCCGTTCCATCATCCGCGTCATCAGAAAAGCCACCCCCGGCGGAATCACCGTGTTCTGTGCGGGCGGCCGGTAGCCCAACGGGCAGTCCATGAGAGACACTTCGGTACCGTGCGCCGTCACAATCTTGCGAATCAGGTATGGATGGGGCAGAAAACCGCCGCTGGAAAACACCGAATAGCCCCGCGTAATCTGTAATGGCGTGCAGTCGCCAGAACCCAACACCATCGAGGGCGAGGCCGGAATCTGCTTGGCTGGAATCCCAAAACGCTCCACATAACGTTTGGCGTAGGGGATGCCCACCTGCATCAGCAGACGCACACTCGGCACATTATGGGAGTCCGCCAAGTCCTCCCAGATTGGGAAAGGATTATTCGAGAAAGTGCGACTGTAATTGGTCGGCGCATATACCTGGCCGTTACTCAGATGAATCACCAGTGGCGTATCCGCGACAAGCGAAACGGGGGTCAGATAATGCTTCCTGCCGCCGGCCAGATAGGTCGGTGCATCAATGGCCGAGGAGTAGACGAAGGGCTTGAAGCCGGAGCCGGGCTGCCGGTACGCATACAAAGCACGATCAAAATGGCTGAGTTCATAACTGAACCCCCCGGACAGGGCAAGGATAGCGCCTGAACGACTCGCCAGAGAGACCAGTGCGCCCTGCACGCGGGGGACCTGAGTGAGTTGCCAGCCGCCATGGGGCATGTCGTGCCAGACCCTCGTACCCCAGACCGGGTTGCCAGTCCCGGCGGTAGCCGCTACCACATAACGCCGCAACCAGACCAGATCCCCCGGTTGCAGCACCTGATTGACCGCTGTCGGTGGATTACCGCGGGGCGCTGGGCGCGCCCAGGCCACATCACGCAGGGTAAGATGAATGAAATGACGCCCCTCGAAAGACACGGTTGCCGAACGAACCCCCGCCCTCATCACCACACCCCAATGCAAATTGGCTGGGTCATGATCGGGCAACTGGCCGGGACGCTGGCCTTGCAAGGCCGCCTGTAAGGCGATGCCATGCAGCTGGGCGATGGGACCATGCCAGGCCTTGGGGTCCATGCTATCCAGACCCATGCCGTAGTTTTCCAGGCCGACGGCCATATCGGTGTCCGCGGCCCGCTGGTCGGTGGGGTTAATGCTGGTGTAGACCCGCAGACCGGTACGATAGGTAAAGTCCGCACCAAAATGCTTCTCCAGCCAGTTGCGTATCCAGTCCGTCGCGTAAGGCGCAATATTGCTGGCCGGGGCGTGGTAGCGGGCGGAGACAGGTTCGGCGAGGGCAGCCTGTTCCTGCGTAGGGCTGATATACCCCAGGTGCGCCATGCGCCGCAGCACGTAATCCCGCCGCGTTTTGGCGGATTGCGGTGAGGCGATGGGGTTGAAATCCGAGGGCGCGGCGGGCAGTCCGGCCAGCGTCGCCATTTCCCCCAGGGTGAGTTGATTCACAGTTTTGCCGTAGTAAGTCTCCGCTGCCGCCTGGACGCCGTAAGCCCCCTCCCCCAGGTAGATCTTGTTGAGATAGAGGCCCAGGATTTGCGGACGATTTAAGCGCGCAGCCAGTTTATAGGCGAGAAGAATCTCCGCCACTTTGCGGGTAATGGTCTTTTTCGGCGACAGATAAAAATTGCGCGCCACCTGCTCGGTGATCGTGCTCGCGCCCTGCACCGGCGCCATATGCACCAGATCGACAAAAGCCGCGCGGATTATGCCCGGAAAACTGACCGGATAATAGACGGGATTATGACTGTAAAACCTGGAGTTTTCCGCGGAAATGAAGGCATCCTGCAGGGTTTTGGGCACCTGCTTGAGCGGCAGTGCATAGCGCAACTGCGGACCCGCCACCTGCAGGAGATGACCGTTGTCGGCATAAATGCGCAACGGCTCCTGCGGATGCCAGTTCTCCAGTTGCACCACCGGCGGCAGTCCCTGCCAGATACGCCAAGTCCAGATACTCACACCGACGGCGGCATTGATCCAGAGCAGTGCAAGGAAGACAGATATCCATAACCCCCAGCGCCGCCGGGTGCGCATCCCGCGCGCCGCCAAGGTCAGCCCCCGGTCCCCAAGGGCATGAACGCGCCCGATAGCCTTGGCCTCAGAGCCATGATTCTCCCTCATGTAACAGACGGGCAAACCATCCGGCGGATTGCACGGCAGCCTTGGCAACAACGGGGATGGTCTGCAGGAGATGGCCATGCCAGCGAACAGACAGCGTACCAATGGGTTCACCAGCGCCAATGGGCGCCTTGAGATTAGCCTGGGGAACAAACTGCGTCTGTAGTTTCGCGCCCAGTTGCTGCTTGGGCGCTGACACCACAACGGCACGGGTAGTCACCCCCTGCACCGCTTCCGGGCTCCAGTCCACATGATGGATTTGCGCGACCACCTGTCCGGCCGCATACAACGGGCGATTCCGCCAGCCACCCCAGCCGTAGTGCAGCAACGCGCTGGCGTCGCTACCCGCCGCGCGGCGCGAAGGGGCGCCCAGCACGACGGCTACCAGGGTGCGTCCGTCGCGGGTCGCGCTGACGTCCAGATTCCAGCTGTTCTTTGCCGCCAGGCCGACGCCCAGGCCATTGATATTGTCCTGACCGGCGAGCGGGTTGTAGTTGTACTGGGTGATATGGTTGTAAGTGTAAGAGGCCTTCCCCGCCACCTGTAACACCTGCGGATACGCCTGGATCAAGCGTTCCGAGAGACGGGCAATATCCAGCGCGGTACTGGTCTGGCCCGGCTGGGGCAAGCCGTCGGGGTTGATAAGGTGGGTGTGTTGCAGACCCATCGCCGCCGCATCGTAATTCATCAGTTCGACAAAGCCACCGACGCTGCCGGCCACCGTTTGAGCGATGGCAATAGCCGCGTCATTCCCGCCATCAATCAACAGCCCACTTTCCAGTTGCGCCATGGTCACCGGCAGACGGGGTTGAATAAACATGCGCGAACCCTGCGCATGCCAGGCAGCATCAGAGACATGAACCTGCTGCTGCGGTTGCACCAGTCCCTGCTTTTCCGCCTGATACATCACGTAGGCCGTCATTAACTTGACCAGCCCGGAGGGGTTGAGGGGTTTTTCGGCGTTCTCCGCCATCAGTACCTGACCACTATTCACATCCAGGAGGACAGCGCCCTGTACGCCCGTCAGTTGCGGCACCGGCATGGGTGGTGGCGGGGGCAGGGTTGGTAATGGGGGTAAACTCGGGGTGGCCGCGTTGGCACTCCCCCATGCAATCGTAGCCACAAGGGCCAGAACTTTGGGCGATTTCATCGTGTTGAGCGGCTCTTTATCCGGCGAATAATACCCTTTTGGAAATCCACCCGCAGGGAAAAGTTCCCAATCAGCGTGGTTACCTCCATCAGCCGGGCGTCCCGCCCCCACAGCGGGACTAAGCGCTCCGGCGTTGCAAATAGCGCTGCAGCAAAGCGGTAGTCGAGGCATCGTGGGGATGACTGGCCGCGCCCTGCAGTTCCGCCACAATCCGCTGCGCCAACACCTTGCCCAACTCCACGCCCCACTGATCGAAGGAGTCGATACCCCAGATAATACCCTGGGTAAAGACGCTGTGCTCATAGAGCGCCACCAGCGCCCCCAGAGTATGGGGGTCGAGGCGGTCGCCCAGAAGGACACTGCTGGGCCGGTTGCCGGGGAAAACGCGGAAAGGTACCTGCGCCTCGGCGACCCCTTCGGCACGCAATTCCTCCGCCGTCTTGCCAAAAGCCAGCGCCTCGGCCTGGGCGATGAGGTTAGCCATCAACAACTCATGCTGCTCGGCCAAGGGGCTGAGCGGCTGACAAAACCCGATGAAATCGCAGGGAATCAGCCGCGTACCCTGATGGATCAATTGATAGAACGAGTGCTGCCCATCAGTGCCGGGCTCGCCCCAAATAACAGTGCCCGTATCAACGGCAACCGGGTCACCGTCCTCATCCACGCCCTTGCCGTTGCTTTCCATCTGCAGTTGCTGGAGATAAGCGGGGAAACGCGCCAGGTCATGGGCGTAGGGCAATATGGCCTGGGTCTGCGCATCCCAGAAATTGTTATACCAGAGCGCCAGCAGACCCATGAGCACCGGCAGGTTCTGCTCCAGGGGCGCCGCCTGAAAGTGGGTATCCATGGCATGGAAACCCGCCAGCAAGGCGGTGAAATGCTCAACCCCCACGCCCAGCATGGTGGACAGGCCGATAGCCGAATCCATGGAATACCGGCCCCCAACCCAATCCCAGAAGCCGAACATGTGCCCGGTGTCCATCCCGAAGGCCTTGACCGCTTCAGTGTTGGTAGAGACCGCGACAAAATGCCTGGCCACTGCCGCCTCGCCCAAGGCCGCGGCAATCCAATGGCGTGCTTCCTGGGCGTTGGTCATGGTCTCCAGGGTGGTGAAGGTTTTGGAAGAGACAATGAACAAGGTCTCGGCAGGATCCAGATTCGCCGTAATGTCGGTAAAGGTCGCGCCATCCACGTTGGCGACAAAACGCAGTTCCATACCGGGATGACGGTGGGCGCGCAGCGCCTTCCAGGCCATCTCCGGCCCCAGGTAAGAGCCGCCGATGCCAATATTGATGATCTTGCGAATAGGCTGGCCGGTCGCTCCGCGCCAAGTGTCGTCGTGGATGGATCGGGTAAAGGCGGCCATGTGTTCCAGTACCTTATGGACTTCCGGCACCACATCCACCCCCGCCGTGCGCATGACATGGCCTTTGGGTGCGCGCAGAGC
>JAKAFG010000053.1 GCA_021818125.1 Pseudomonadota bacterium
TCTTCAGTGCCTTGACCCTGACGGCAGGCCACTGCAATATCAAAGGCAACCCATAGGAACGTCATTTTGGTGTCCCATACTGGCGGTTATATCTATACCCGACAAAAAAATGGCGCTCGGGATGGGCTCATAAACTGTTTCTGGAGTGATTATGGCAGCGCATGGCGAAGTGGTGGTTCTGGGGGCAGGCATCGTTGGGGTCTCCATTGCCTTGCAACTGCAGTTACGGGGTCGTTCCACCATTCTCCTGGATCAACAGGGCCCCGGAGAGGGAACGTCCTTTGGCAATGCCGGCCTGATTCAGCGCGAGGCGGTCATGCCGCACCCCTTCCCCCGCGCTCTGGCGACGTTGCTCAGCTATGCCCGCAATCAGTCGACCGAGGCCTACTACCGGGGGACGATGCTGCCGCGTCTGGCCATTCCCTTCATGCAGTACTGGTATAACTCCCAGGAAGATCGTCATCGGGTGATTGCCCGGCATTATGCCGCACTGATTACCCACTGTCTGGATGACCATCTGGCTCTGGCCGGAGCGGCGGGGGCGATTGATCTGCTCCGTCCCGGTGGCTGGTTGCAGGTACATGAAAAGCCCGAGTCCCTGGATCATGCCCTGAAAGAGGCAGCATTTAAGGCCGAGAATTTTGCGGTGGCCTACGATGCACTCGACAGCGCTCAGGTGGCGGCGATGGAGCGCAGTCTGCGCCCCGGATTGGCCGGCGGCATCCACTGGACCCAGCCGCTGGCCGTCGTCGATCCCCATGCGCTTACGCGCGCGTACCTGAACTATTTTACCCGGATGGGCGGCGAGTTCCGCACCAGCGCCGTGCAGGGTATAGAGCGCCGTTCGACAGGATGGCGCATCGCTACGGTGCATGAACCGGTCGACGCCGCCGAGGTGGTGGTGGCTTTGGGCGCCTGGTCACCGGATGTGACCGGACCTTTGGGTTACCACCCATCGTTCTTTGTAAAAAGGGGCTATCACATGCACTACGCCCAGCCGGAGGCCACACCACTCTGTCACGCGCTGCTCGACGCCGATCAGGGCTATATGCTGGCGCCCATGCAACGCGGCATCCGGCTGACGACCGGTGCGGAGTTTGCGCACCGGGATGCCCCGCCTTCCGCTATTCCGCTCACTCGGGCGGAGGCGCAGGCCCGCCGGTTATTGCCTGCCCTGGGCAAGCGCCTGGACGCCGACCCCTGGATGGGGGTGCGCCCCTGCACCCCCGATATGCTGCCGATCATTGGCCGGGCGCCGGGGCATCCGGGGGTCTGGTATGCCTTTGGCCATTGCCATCAGGGGCTGACCCTGGGACCCACCACCGGGCGCCTGTTGGCTGAAATGATAGCGGGTGAAACGCCGTTTACGGACCCCTCGCCCTACCGCCCGGAGCGATTCTGACCGGCGGGTTTTTGGATGTTGACCCGCACTTGCCCCATCAGCAATACTGCATGTTTTCCCAGTCTGCGGACGCCGGAGCCGATCATGGAGCAGGTAAGCCCTCCCAAACGCCGTCTCGAACCCCTGTGCGAGAAGATTACGCTGCCGGTGATTCGTGCGGTGGTGGACGATTTCTACAATCGCATCCAGCATCACCCGACTCTGGCAGAGCCTTTCTCCGTCGTCCAGGACTGAGATCTGCACAAAGACCGACTCAGCCACTACTGGTGGACGGTATCCGGCGGACTTCCCTACAAAGACTACTGCTATGCGTTGGGCGACAAACACGCGTCGGTTGGAGTGAGCAATCCGCTGGTGGATGACTGGCTTGCGCTTTTCCACGAGACCATGCTGGACCACATGGATGTGGGTATTGCCCGTCGCTGGCACGGTATGGCGGCAGGTATCGGCGAGTCTTTGCGCCTGATGTTTACCCCGCGTGGGGATTAAGCAGGGGTCAGTGCTGACCGTGATCCAGAAAAAACCGGTAGGCGGGGTTGGCGGTTTCCGCTACATGCGGGTAATCGAGCCGGGCGAGTAGTGATTCAAACTCCGCCATCTCGCTGTCCGGCACCTCAAAGCCCGCCAGCACCCGGCCCAGGTCAACACCATTATTGCGATAATGGAAAAGACTGATATTCCAGTGCCCGCCCAACTGGTCGAGAAATTCCATCAGCGCGCCCGGACGTTCCGGAAACTCAAAGCGATAAATCCGCTCATTCTGCGCCGCGGCCGCATGGCCACCGACCATATGACGGATATGCAGCTTGGCCATTTCATCGCCACTCAGGTCCAGCGCTTCGTGGCCCGTCGTCCGTAAGTTCGCCAGCAACGTACTGGCGTCTTCCCGGTCGCGGATAGCTACACCGACAAAAATATGTGCCCGATCCCGGTGGTGCAGGCGATAATTGAATTCGGTGACGACCCGCTGACCAATGGCCGCGCAGAAGGCGCGAAAGGCTCCCGGTCGCTCCGGAATCGTGACCGCAAACAGCGCCTCGCGGGCCTCGCCCAGTTCCGCCCGCTCGGCAATAAAGCGCAGGCGATCGAAGTTCATATTGGCGCCGGAAAGGATGGCGACCCAGGCCCCGCCCTGACCAGGGTCGGTTGCGGCCATCCGCTTGAGACCCGCTAAGGCAAGCGCACCCGCCGGCTCCATAATGGAACGGGTCTCGTCAAAAACATCCTTGATGGCTGCACATATCTCATCATTACTTACCCGCACAATTTCATCCACATATTTTTGGCAGAGGGCAAAGGTGCGTTCTCCCACCTGACGCACCGCCACGCCATCGGCGAAAATACCGACCTGCGGCAGAGTTACCCGCATTCCCGCTTGCAAAGACTGATACATGGCATCGGCCTCAAAAGGTTCAACGCCAATGATGCGAATCTCTGGCATGATGGATTTCAGGTAGCCCGCTACCCCGGCAATGAGACCGCCGCCTCCCACCGGAACAAAAATCGCTTCCAGGCCGGCGCCCCGCTGACGGAGTATCTCTGCGCCTATGGTCCCCTGTCCGGCAATGACCAGCGGATCGTCAAAGGGTGGGATGAAGACCATGCCCGACTCGGCGATCAGTGCGTCGCAATGCGCTTGCGCGTCGGAGTAGCTGTCGCCATGAAGAATGACCTCCGCACCCCGCGCCCGTACCGCATTGACCTTGATTTCCGGGGTGGTGCCGGGCATGACGATCACCGCACGAATACCCAGCTTCTGGGCAGCGTAGGCAACGCCTTGCGCATGATTGCCGGCGCTGGCGGTAATGACGCCGCGTGCTTTTTCGGCGTCCGAAAGCTGGGCAATCTTGTTGTAGGCGCCGCGCAGTTTGAAGCTGAACACCGGCTGCAGGTCTTCGCGTTTGAACAGCACTTCGCGTTGCAGGCGTGCGCTCAGTTTGGGCGCCGCTTCCAGGGGCGTTTCCCGGGCCACATCGTAGACCCGACTGCACAGTACTTCGCGGAGCAGGTTTTTCACGAAGCGTTTTCTTCCGGTTTGTGGAGTTGCATGAGTTTGCGGAATTCGGCGATATCGGGAGCGAGGGCCGCATTTGCTTTGCTTTCCATTGCCTCATAGCGCTTCAGGATTTCTTCACCCATCTCGGTCAGATGAGCGCCGCCGCCATGGCTGCCGCCTGTGGCGGTGCCGACTACCGGTGCCAGAAAGCAGTGATTCATGGTATCCACCAGCAACCAGGCACGCCGGTAACTCATATTCATCGCGCGCGCCGCTGCGGAGATGGAGCCTTCTTCGCGAATATGGCGGAGCAGTTCGGCCTTGCCGGGGCCAACGGCGATGGCTTCTGCCAGCAGAATGCGAAGACGGGGTTGCAGATGGTCTGTCATGGGGTGTTCTTCCTCTCGAAATAGTCCAGCAGCGTGTTTGGCAACCAGCGCAGATGACCCGGAAAGGCCCCATCTATAAAGCCAACATGACCGCCATGCTCGGTGATGCAACGTGTTACGGCCGGGCTTGTCTGAACATTGCGCAGGCTGTCGACGGGTACAATAGGATCATCCGCGCTGTTCAGAAGCAGTGTGGGCACGTTGATATGTGACAACAACGGCGCTGCGGAGCCCTCTTCCCAGAGGTGTCGGGCGCCTGTAAAACCATGCACTGGTGCCGTAAAATATTCATCGAAATCATACACGCTTTTTGCCGAAAAGACCCGTGGCCAGTCCGCCATATCCGGGTACCTGGCCTCGTAACGGCGGACAGAAGTCTTCATTTTCAGGAGAAAATACCGGTTGTAGAAGCGAAGATGGCCGGATTGCAGATGCTCAGCCGTCGCGACCAGATCAATGGGCGCGCAGACCGCAGCCGCACTTTCCAGATTTTTGCGCGCCTCGTTTCCTGCCTCGCCCAGATATTTGAGTAGGGCGTTACCGCCGAGGGAGACGCCGACGGCGTAGCGTGGGCGACGCGGGAACAGTGCAGTAGCGCGCTCCAGCATCCAGCGAATTTCGGCACTATCACCCGCGTGGTAGCCGCGGGGCAGGAAATTGTCTATTCCCCCGCAGCCGCGGAAATTGATAAAACAGCCTGCCCAGCCCTTCTGCCGCAGGCCCGCCGCGAGGGAGCGGGCATAATGTCCCCGCGAACTGCTCGCCAAGCCATGAAAGAGGATAACCACGGGCGCATCGTCTGATGTGTCCACCCGGTCTACAGCGACCCGGTCGCCATCAGGGGTTTCCCAGATTTCCCGGCGAAAATCGACAGAATCCGAGCGGGCGAAAAACGGCGCCCAGATGGTCTGAAAATCTCCACCCCGCGACCACCAGGGCGGATGAAAAGTGCAGGAAGGATTCAATCCTCTATATAGGCGTCGTGACTGCGCAAATAGGCTTCCAGATCGTCAATGCAACTGCCGCAACCGCCGCCGCATCCGGCGTGGACCATCAAAAGCTCCATAAAAGGCAGGGGTTTGGCGCGCTGGCGCTCAAGGATTTCCTGAAAAGTGGCGGCCGAACAGCAGCAATAGGGGCTGTCATCGACTTCCTCGGGAGCGGCGGACATGGCAGAACTTTCACCTCTGACGGAATGCACTAAAGCAAAGGCATACAGTAACTATTGGGGGCGTGCGGTGCAAGAGCCTGCCGCGACCCACATCGAAACCACCGCGATTTGATGATCAGGGCTGGTGTTGCTTGAATCATGATATAAAATGCTCGTATCGACGAGTGTTAATGGCGACGAAGACTCTTGCCGTAAGGTCAACACGATATTTTTACGAAGAAAAGTTACCATCTCGCTGAGAGACGGCGTATCATTGTCATAAAAAGTTCATAAAAGCGTCGCACTATTGTCATATTTGTGAGTCACAATAAGTGAAGGTTCGTTATTGTTTTTGCACGGAGAGCCCCGTATGCTCAGCACCCAATCTCACGGCAGTACCGGTCACGTCGCCACCAAGAAAGAGCGCTCGTTGCGCCTCTATCTGGCGCGTCACCAGGACGAAGTAGAAGCGGCGCAACGACTGCGCTATGGCGTATTCAGTGCCGAGTATGGTGCCCAGTTTGGTGGTCGTCCTGGGCTGGATCAGGATGAGTACGACCCTTTTTGTGAGCATTTGATTGTCGAAGACGAGCTCCGTCAGGAAGTTGTTGGTACCTATCGCCTCTTTCGCCCCGAGAAAGTCGTCCGGGTGGGCCGCTATTATGCCGAGACAGAGTTTGATCTTTCACGTCTGCTGGCTTTGAATGCGCGGATTATGGAGTTGGGGCGGTCCTGCGTACATCCCGACTATCGTCAGGGCGCGGTGATTGCACTGCTCTGGTCGGGGCTGGCCGAGGCCATGACGATGTGGCAAATCGATTATCTCATGGGCTGCGCGAGTGTACACAGCACCGACGGCCCGGCCCTTGGCGCCCTGTACCAGAGTCTCAACATGTACCTGACGCCACAGGAACAGCGGGTCTTCCCCCTGCGCGCTGTCCCCAATTTCGATGTGCAAGCGCAGGTAGACCCTGCCACACTGCCTAGCTTGCTCAAGGGCTATTTAAGAGCGGGGGTGCGTATTGGCGGCGAGCCTTTCTGGGATCCGCAATTCCATTGTGCAGATTTCTTCGTATGGTGCGAGTCGGGTTTGATCACCCCCCGCTATCAGCAGCGCTTCCTGGAACCGGTGGACGCGCGTAAGTGATACGCCGTAAAAAGCCCGTCTCGGTATTGGTAACTTACCCGGGGCGGCGCTGGCGTCGTTCGCGGCCCAAGGCTTTGCGGCGTATCTGGCGGCTGCCGGTGCTGGTATTTTATCTGCTTCTGGCCTTTCCGTTGGCAGCCTGGACTTGTGCACGCAAGTCCGAGCCCGACGCGGGTAGTTATCGGGCTTTTGCCTGGTGGAGTCGGCGGGTCTTGCGTATCCTCGGGATTCATTTGCGCGTGGATGGGGCCATCCCCAAATCGCCGGTGCTTATCGCCGCTAACCATGTTTCCTACCTGGATATTCTCGCACTCGCGACCCTGGTTTCTGGTCGTTTTGTGGCGAAGAAGGAAATGCGTGCCTGGCCTTTTTTCGGGATTATGGGTGAGTGGCTGGGGACGCTTTTTATTGATCGTAGCGACGCCCGCGCCAGTCAGCGCACCATGCGTCAGGCCAGTGAGATTCTGACAGCCGGTACCAGTATTGTTCTCTTTCCGGAAGGCACCACCAGCGATGGGAAGGGGGTGGGTGATTTTTTTGCGGCACCTTTCGAGACCGCATCCGGGGCGGCAGCGCCGACGATTCCTGTCGCTTTGCGTTATGAAGATGTGCTGCGCCCCGGTCAGCCCGACCCCCTCTGCCCTTTCATTGGTGAAGACAGCCTGTTCGGACATCTCTGGAGACTGGCGGCGGCGGCACCGTTGACACTGCGCGTGGAATTCCTGCCCGCGCTGGCGCCAGAATTGGGTCGCCGGAAGCTGGCAGCAACGGCTCAGGCGGCTATTGCCGATGCCTTACAGCGGATGGAGCAGGGGGCTTCAATCACCTATCTGCATGATCCCCGCCGCCGTCCTATCCGGGATGCCTGGGCAGCATGGCGGCATGGTCACGAGGGTTAGGCAGGCCGCCAGTTATGAACGCTCTCCACCAGGGTGGCAACATTTCCGATGGGAGTTTGCGGGGTGATGCCATGGCCGAGATTAAAGATGTGGCCCGACCCAGGTCCATGGCTGGCCAGAACGCGCTCTGCTTCTGCGGCGACAGCGCTGGCGCTGCCATAGAGGGCGATGGGATCCATATTGCCCTGCAGTGCTATGCCATCACCCAGACGCTGGCGGGCGACGCTTAATTCGGTTGTCCAGTCGAGACCCAGCACATCGGCGCCGCTCGTCGCCATTGCCTCCAGCCAGTTACCCCCGCCTTTGGTAAAGAGCAGGACCGGTACCGGGCGGCCTTCTGCTTCGCGCTTCAAACCGGCGATGATCTCGCTCATGTAGGCGAGCGAGAACTCTGCATAAGCCGGGGTGCTGAGACTGCCACCCCAGGTATCAAAAATCATCACTGCCTGCGCCCCAGCGGCAATCTGCGCGTTGAGGTATTGGCTGACCGATGCGGCCAGATGACGTAGGAGGCGATGTAGCAGCGCTGGATTGCTATATAGTAACCCTTTGATATGGATGAAGTCGCGGCTGCCGCGACCTTCGATCATGTAGCAGGCGAGGGTCCAGGGGCTGCCGGCAAAGCCGATGAGAGGTACCCGTCCATTCAGCTCACGGCGGATGAGACGCACCGCATCCATCACAAAGCGCAGCTCCGTTTCCGGATCGGGCTGACTCAGTGCGTCGATGTCCGCGGCGTTACGCAAGGGACGTTCGAATACCGGACCTTCGCCCTCCTGAAATTGTAGTCCGAGTCCCATGACATAAGGAATGGTCAGGATGTCCGAGAAGAGGATGGCGGCGTCCAGCGGAAAGCGATCAATGGGCTGCAGTGTCACTTCACAGGCCAGTTCCGGTGTGGTGCATAGGGTGAGAAAATCCCCGGCACGGGCGCGGGTAGCACGGTACTCCGGCAGGTAACGCCCGGCCTGACGCATCAGCCAGACGGGGACATGACCCACCGGCTGGCGCAGGCAGGCACGCAGGAAATTATCATTCTGCAATGTGGATTTCATCGTCTATACGCCCAGTTGATCGAGGATGCCCTCGGCGGCCCGGCGTCCTTCATCTACCGCCGTGACGACCAGATCAGAGCCGCGGCGCATGTCGCCCCCGGCAAAGATACGTGGGTTAGTGGTCTGGAATTGTTCGTTGGTACTGATCCGCCCACGGGCGTCCGTGCTGATGCCGTACTCCGTAAACCAGGGGGCGGGGGAGGGATCAAAACCAAAAGCGATGATCACCGCATCGGCATCCAGCACCTGCTCTGAGCCAGGGACAATTTCCGGATGGCGACGGCCCTTGGCATCGGGCACTCCCAGGCGGGTTTCGACCAGGCGCACACCCCGTGCGCCCGATGCCGCATCACCAATGACCTCGACGGGCTGGCGGTTGAAGAGGAATTTGACACCTTCTTCGCGGGCATTGGCGACTTCCCGGCGCGAGCCAGGCATGTTTTCTTCATCGCGGCGATAGGCGCAGGTGACCGTGCTGGCACCTTGGCGGATGGCGGTGCGTAAACAATCCATGGCGGTATCGCCGCCACCCAGCACCACGACCCGTTTGCCGGACAGGTTGACGTAGGGGAGTGCCGGGTCCGGCAACTGCATCAGGTGTCGCGTGTTCGCGATCAGATAGGGCAGCGCCTTGAGGACGCCAGGCAGGTTCTCGCCGGGGAACTCGCCAATCTTGGCGGTGTAGGTGCCCATCCCCAGAAACACGGCGTCAAAATCTTCCAGCAGATTACCCAGGGAAATATCCTTGCCGACTTCCGTATCGAGCTGAAAGCGGATACCCATTTCCCGCAGCAGATCGGCGCGGCGGGCGACCACCGCTTTTTCCAGCTTGAAAGGCGGGATGCCAAAGGTGAGCAGGCCGCCAACTGCCGGGTAGCGGTCAAAGACGACCACTTCGGTGCCGGCGCGGTTGAGAATGTCCGCACAACCCAGCCCGGCAGGGCCAGCCCCCACCACCGCAACGCGCTTGCCGTTAGGGATGATATCGGGCATTTCCGGCCGCCAGCCGCGGGCCAGGGCTTCTTCGGTGATGAATCTTTCCAGGTTGCCGATGGTGACGGCGCCAAAACCGTCATTGAGGGTGCAGGCACCTTCACAAAGGCGATCCTGCGGGCAGATGCGGCCACAGATCTCCGGGAGGGTGTTTGTCTGATGGGAGAGACTGGCCGCTTCTTCCAGACGATTTTCAACAATGAGCTGCAGCCAGTTGGGAATATAGTTATGCACCGGGCACTTCCACTCACAATACGGGTTGCCGCAGTGCAGGCAGCGGTCGGCCTGAAGCTGCGCACGGTCCAGGTCAAAGCTTTGGTAGATTTCCTTGAAGGCCTCGCGGCGTTCTTCCACGTCCAGCTTTTTGGGGTCCTGCCGCGGGTCTTCGATGAATGAAAAATGGCTCATGGTTTTTCCTCAGGGTGACGCGGTCAGCTCGCTTCTTCGAGCAGGACATCCAGTTTGGCCGCCTTGGGCACCACCAGCCAGACATCGCGGATAAAGTGGGTCCAGTCCTTGAGCAGTCCTGCGGCATAACTGCTGCCGGTGGTGGCCGCATGGGCTTCGATATGGCGCCGCAGCAGGGCCTCGTAGCCGCGCATGGACTCGGTTTCAATCCGGTGATAATTCACCAGTTCGCCGTTCACCTGATCAGGGAACTGGCGGGCCTGATCGCGGACAAAGGCGAGACCGCCGGTCATGCCCGCCCCGAAATTCACGCCGACCGAGCCGAGGATGACGATTTGACCACCGGTCATGTATTCGCAGGCGTGGTCTCCGGCGCCTTCGATCACGGCGATGGCTCCTGAATTGCGCACTGCAAAACGCTCACCGGCGCGTCCCGCGGCATAGAGACGTCCCCCGGTGGCTCCGTACAGACAGGTGTTGCCGACGATGGCCGAGTCCTGACTGGCATAGGTGACGCCCGCCGGCGGCGCGATGATGATAGTACCGCCATTCATGGCCTTGCCCACATAATCGTTGGCATCGCCGTGCAGATGCAGGGTCATCCCCTGTACGCAGAAGGCACCAAAGGACTGGCCCGCCGTACCCTGCAACTCGATGTGTACCGCATCTTCCCGCAGCCCCGAATTACCATAGCGACGGGCGATTTCTCCGGCGAGACGGGCGCCGATGGAGCGGTTCACGTTACGGATTGGATAGTGCAGGCGGGTGGGGATTTGCTCTTCCAGCGCGGGTCGGGCGTCCCTCACTATGGTTTCGGCCAGATCACCCTTGTCGCAAGGCGGGTTGCGATCCTGGGTCTGGATGTTGGTGTCGGCGTCGCGCAGATCGGTATTGGCCAGCAGCGGACGCAGGTCCAGATGTGCCTGTTTTTCCG
>JAKAFG010000054.1 GCA_021818125.1 Pseudomonadota bacterium
GGTCGGCTGAGAATCCCGAGAATCTGATCGCGCGTTGTCTGCGGACGCGGCGCCGTGATGCTGATTTTCTGCCCAACCAGATGGTTCAGCAGGGTAGATTTACCGACGTTAGGGCGCCCGAGCAGCGCCACATGCCCGCTGCGATACCCTTCGTCAAGAACAACATCCATAACATCATCCACGCGCGGCCTCCTGCAGTTGTGCCAGCATCAGCGCCGCGGCCTGCTGTTCTGCTTTCCGCCGACTGCCATCCTCCGCTTCGGTAGCTTCGGCGCCCGGCACACTACAACGCGCCACAAAACGTCGCTCATGGGCCTGTCCTTTTTCCTCCACCATCGTATAGATGGGAAGAGGACGTCCCTGCCCCTGCAGGAATTCCTGCAACTGCGTTTTGGGATCACGCAACTCTTCACCGCCCAGATGATCGGTCATCAGGGGTTCAACCAGTTGCGCGACAATACCTTCTGCCGCCGCAAAGCCGCCATCAAGAAAGGCCGCGCCAATCACCGCCTCCAGGGCATCGGCACGGATGGAGTCGCGCCGTGCGCCGCCGCTGCGTATTTCTCCGGGACCGAGGATCAGGGAATCGGCCAGGGCGATCTTTCCGGCAATCTCCGCCAGGGTTTCCTCACGAACCAGCCGCGCCCGCATCCGCGATAGATCACCCTCGCTCACCTTGGGAAAGCGGGCGAAGAGTTTCGCCGCCACCACGAAATTCAGCGCCGCGTCACCCAGAAACTCCAGCCGTTCATTATGCTGGGCGCCCGCACTCCGATGCGTCAGCGCCTGCAAAAGCAGGGATTGCTCACGAAAATGATAGCCGACCGACCGTTGCAGCCCTTCCAAGACACCCATAAACGCAGACTCAGTAATCCAAAAGTGTGAAAGGAAAAATTATATCATACACGGAAAAGCCTTTTTAATGTCCTACGGCTTCAAAATGCAGCAGCAGACTGATATTGGCTATCAAAGGCACAATCTTGTCATAACTGACGGTGATCAGCGCCGGTCC
Organism: Pseudomonadota bacterium; assembly: GCA_021818125.1. GTDB lineage: Bacteria > Pseudomonadota > Gammaproteobacteria > Acidithiobacillales > Acidithiobacillaceae > Acidithiobacillus. The sequence continues at coordinate 1,013 of JAKAFG010000054.1, forward strand.
GGTACCACCTTTCTCGATCTGGATGTCTTTCTGCGGGATATTGATCATGGCTACCCCCAGGCGACTGTTCAGGTTATGGCGAATTTGTGATGCAGACTCTTCCGGCCCAGACTGCTGCGCCTGCTGGTTGACGATATTCTTCAGGGACCAATAATCGTAGTAAGACGGCATCACCTTCACCACAAAGGCGATAACAAACACCAGGATCAACAGCCAGAAAATCACGCCGATGAGCGAGACACCTGCCTCCCCGGAATGTTGTGACGTTATGGATCGCACGCCCTGAGCACGCCGGCCAAAGGCTTTCTTTATGAGCTGGTCATCTAAAATCCATTTGCGCATTCCGAGCCCTCCCGGAGCCTGAGTTCATCTGTATCTCTTATTTAGTCCTGAATAACAATTTTGCAAGTACAGCGCGCGAGTTCAGGAAGCCCCATCTAATGCGCGACCAATCTGCTTCCAGCGGATAGACCAGTCCTCGGCATCCCAGGAGAACCACACAAACATCGCCTTCCCGACGATATTGCGCTCTGGCACCACGCCCCAGAAACGGCTGTCATTACTATTATCCCGGTCATCGCCCATCATGAAATAGGAATGGGGCGGCACCTTGTATGGCCCAAAATTCATCTGGGCTTCCGGCGTATCAAATTCGATAATATGGAACTTGTGGCCGCCAAGTTCCTGCTCATACTCTTTGGTGGGAATGACCATACCCTCGGCGCCCTGCCCCTCGGGCTTATAATTAAAGGTTCCGATAAACTTTTGTGGCACCAGCTTGTTGTTGATATAGAGTGCATCGCCCTTCACCTCAATCGTGTCGCCGGGCAGGCCGATGACTCGCTTGATGTAGTCGACACGCGGATTTTTGGGATAACGGAATACCATGACATCACCAGCCTCTACCGGGCTGCCCTGGGTAATGGATGTGTGAATCAAGGGTAGCCGCAATCCCCATTGGAATTTGTTGACCAACACAAAGTCCCCCACCCGTAAGGTCGGAATCATGGACCCGGAGGGTATCTGAAAGGGCTCAAACAAAAAGGCGCGAATCATAAAAACGATAAGCAATACCGGAAAAAAACTCCGGGCATACTCGACAACAACGGACTCTCTGGTTTCCGCCGACCGCTTCTTTCGCAAAAACAGGAGATCCACCAGCCAGATCAGGCCGGAAAGCACAACCGCCAGAAACAACCCCAAGGTAAAATCCATCAGTGCCTATCCTTCCACTCTGTGCATTACCAAAATCAGCCTCCGCATAATTTCCGCGGCGCGCGTTTTATCTCTTGTCACTTTTCAGCACTGCCAGAAAAGCTTCTTGGGGAATCTCCACATGACCGACCTGTTTCATGCGTTTTTTCCCCTCTTTCTGCTTCTCCAGCAATTTACGTTTGCGCGAAATGTCACCGCCATAACACTTGGCCAACACATTCTTGCGCAGGGCCTTGACCGACTCCCGGGCGATGACTTTGGCCCCTATGGCGGCTTGAATAGCCACCTCGAACATCTGCCGGGGAATCAGATCACGTAAACGGGCCACCAGTTCCCGTCCGCGCCGTTCGGATACATCACGGTGCACAATCCAGGATAGCGCATCCAGCTTTTCCCCGTTGATAAGAATGTCCATTTTTACCAACGGTCCGCTCTCAAAGCGCGCAAATTCATAGTCCATGGAGGCATAGCCCCGGCTCACCGATTTGAGACGGTCAAAGAAATCTAGGACGACTTCGTTGTGCGGCAACTCATAGCGCAGCATCACCTGCCCGCCGGTGAACTGCATATTCTTTTGCCGCCCGCGCCGCTCTTCGCAGAGCGCGATTACCGGCCCAAGATAGGATTCCGGCACCAGAATATTCGCCATAATCACCGGCTCGCGAATATCCGCAATTTTTTGTGCCGGCGGCAATTCGGCAGGATTGGAAATTTTCAGCATCTGCCCATCCGTGGTAACCACCTCATAGATCACGGTAGGTGCGGTACTGATCAGCTCAAGCTGATACTCCCGCTCCAGGCGCTCCTGCACAATTTCCATGTGCAACAGCCCCAAAAATCCGCAACGGAAACCAAAGCCCAGAGCTTGTGAAGTCTCCGGCTCAAACTGCAATGCCGCATCATTCAGCCGCAATTTCTGCAGCGCCTCGCGAAAATTTTCATAGTCCGCCGAGTCCACGGGATAAAGCCCGGTGAACACCTGCGGCTGCACCTCGCGAAAACCCGGCAGCGGCGCACTTGCGGAGCGGTCCTGCTCCGTCAGTGTGTCCCCCACTCGGGCGCCTTCAATAGTCCGCACGCCCGCGATGACAAAGCCCACCGCACCGGTCTCCAGCGCCGGAACAGTCAGGGATTTTGGGGTAAAAACACCGACCTTTTCGACCACATAAGATTTCTGCCCCACCATCGTCAGGATACGCTGGCCCGGACGGACCGAACCATTCATCACCCGCACCAAAACCACGGTCCCCAGGTAATTATCGAACCAGGAGTCGATGATGAGGGCTTGTAACGGTGCGTCCGCATCGCCTTGGGGCGGCGGGATGCGCTCCACCACCCGCTCCAGAATCTCTCGAATACCGATGCCCTCCTTGGCACTGGCCTCTACGGCATCGTCAGCGGGCAGCCCGACAATTTCTTCAATCTCCCGGCGCACCCGCTCCGGATCGGCAGCCGGCAAATCAATCTTGTTCAGGACGGGCAGGATCTCCAGATTGTGTTCAAGCGCCGTGTAACAGTTGGCCACACTTTGCGCTTCCACGCCCTGCGAAGCATCCACGACCAGCAGAGCCCCTTCACAGGCGGCCAGAGAACGGCTGACCTCGTAAGAAAAATCCACATGGCCCGGTGTATCAATGAGATTGAATTGGTACTCCTGCCCATCTGCGGCGCGAAACTGCAGGCGCACACTCTGTGCCTTGATGGTGATTCCGCGTTCCCGTTCGATGTCCATGGTATCCAGCACCTGACTGGACATTTCCCGCTCGGTCAGCGCCCCACAAAGACGGATAAACTGATCCGCCAGCGTGGATTTGCCGTGATCCACGTGGGCGATAATAGAAAAATTACGAATATGTCGCTGTTCAGTCATATGACCTATCAATCCATGGGCGCCTGACGGCCACTACCGCCGCGCCAGACACCATAACAAAAAGGGCTGGTATAAACACCCAGCCCTTCGCGGCTACCACCTGCATCAATGCGGCAGCGAAAGTACCAGATAAAAACTCCCCTCACCGCGCCGCACCAGCACCGGTATCGGCTGGCCAGCCGGCAACGCCGCCACCAGCTTCTGCAAATCGGCAGCATTGGCAATCTGCTGTTGTGCTACCTGCAGAATCACATCGCCGGGACGAATGCCGGCTTCCGCTGCCGGACCCACACCAACGCCGAGGACGAGAACGCCGGTATTCACATTCAGTTGCTTACGTGCTTCCGCCGTCAGCGGACCCACCTGCACGTTCAGTCGTTTGACTTCGCCCTTCTGCGCAGGGCTGCCGGGCGCGGTGGATTCCGCCGCATTCTCCAGATTACCGGGCAGACTCTCTACCACGATGTTGAGGATCATGGGTTTACCATCACGGATGACACCCAACTTCGCCTTGAAGCCAGCGGGCAATGCACCCACCAGCGGCGGCAACTGACCCGAGTTGTAGATGGATTGGCCATCAAAGGAAACAATGACATCCCCTGGACGTAGCCCTGCTTTGGCGGCCGGACCATCAGGCACTACCTGCGACACCAGCGCACCCACCGGCTCCTTCATGTGGAAGGACCTCGCAAGATCCATGCTGACGTCCTGAATCATGACCCCGAGCCAGCCAAAATGCACTTTCTGATGTAACTTTAACTGCTTGACAGCATCCATAGCGACATTAATAGGGATGGAGAAGGACAACCCCATGTAGCCGCCACTACTGGTATAAATCTGGTCGTTGATACCGATCACCTGACCATGCATGTTGAAGAGCGGGCCACCGGAGTTGCCGGGGTTTATCGGCACATCCGTTTGAATAAACGGGATATAAGGGTCATCCGGCAAAGGCCGCGAGGTCGCACTGACCACACCCTGGGTCACGCTGTTCTCAAAGCCAAAGGGCGATCCTACTGCCAGTACCCATTGCCCGACCTCCAGCTTGCCGGAGTCACCAATTTGTACCGTTGGCAGATTCTTCGCATCAATTTTGAGCAATGCAACGTCCATGCGCGTCGATAACCCCACCAAGTGGGCCGTGTATTGATGATGATTGGTGAGACTGACAATGATCTTCTGGGCACCCTTCACCACATGCGCCGCCGTCACAACATAACCATCGGGACTGACGATAAATCCAGAGCCCAGAGACTGCACCTGGTATTTCTGACCGGCTCCGGGCGCTCCCTGAGGGCCACCCGGCTGCCCCGGCGCGCCAAAGAAGGGAGCGAAAAACTGATTCAGCGGAGAGTTCGGTGGGAATGGCGAGCCCGTGTTGCGCGCCACCTTGGTCTCCGTCGTGCTGATGTTCACCACAGCAGGTCCATACTGTTTGACGATGGGCGTAAAATCAGGCAAGCCCACCAATGCCTGACCACTGGTGCCGGCATCCGCCCAAGTAGGCGCCACCGTCCCTATGCTCAGTCCCAAACCCACACAAAGCGCCACTGCAAGGCGCTGTCTACCCAGCACGCGATTTTTCAAGAAACCCCTCCCAACCATCCAATTTATTACTCAATCTAAGACCGTGTCTATCATCTCGGTATCTGCTGTACTTAGCAACAGGCGCCGCCCCTCCCGACTATGCGCACCGACGTTCATTTTAACTGACGCTGATTCTAGGGATTACCTGCAGGAAAAGCCATGGAAGCTGCGCTGATACCCTCCGCAGGCGTATAGGCCGTACTTTCCAGACCAGACTGACCCGAACCATAGGCAGAGGAAACTTGCGAAGAGACGAGGTAATTACCACTGCCGGGCACCCAGAGCCGCTGAATATCTCTCTGGATGAGTATATCTGTGCCGGAGCTCCGCGGCGTAAAGTTGGCTACGGGGCGCAGATGGAATTCCTCACTGCGGGACGAAAAGCCCCTCAGCATGGCGGTCTTTGCGTAATGACCGGCCCCGCTGCCAGCAACAGATTGATCCGACACGATGTCATGCGGCAGGATGCCCACCAGAGTCACTGACACCACCAACACCGCAGCAACGGAACCCGCCTTAATCCAGAAACTCCCGGAAATACCCCGCCGCTGCGCGGTCTGCGGGGCCAAGATACTGGGTTCGCTCACAATCGCCCAGGCAACCCGGTCTGCGAAATCGGCCGACGCTAACTGGACCCCTTTCCGGTCATTTTGCAGAAGAAAAGAGATGCGATACTGAGACTCCCAAGCCTCTCTCAATCCGCGCTCGCTTTGTAAACGCGCGGCTAAGCGGTTGGCGCGCAGCCCGGTCAGCTCGCCTTCCATGAACGCCATCAGTTCTTTTTGCGTTTCATCGTTCATGACTTTTCCTGCTCTAACAAAGGGGCCAAAACCTTGGCAATTGCTTCACGCGCCCGAAAGATCCGGGACCTCACCGTTCCCACCGGACACTCCATGACCAGGGCAATTTCGTCGTAACTCAAGCCTTCAAACTCGCGCAAAGTCACCGCCGTGCGCAAATCCTCCGGCAACGCCGTCAATGCCGTATCAATATGTTCTGCCAATTCCTTACTGAGCAACAGCCCTTCCGGGGTATCGTACTCTCTTAGTCCATCGGCACCGGCAAATTGTTCCGCATCTTCGGTTTCTGCATCCACAATAGAAACCTGGCGGCCCTGGGCTACGAGGTGATTTTTTGCCGTATTGACGGCGATACGATACAACCAGGTATAAAAAGCGCTGTCGCCGCGAAAATTGGCGAGCGCACGATAGGCTTTGACAAATGCTTCCTGGGCCACATCTTCGGCCTCCTCGGGCGTGCGCACAAAACGCCCGACCAAGGAAATCACCTTGTGCTGGTATTTGCGTACCAGGAGATCAAATGCCCCCTTCTCTCCCTTTTGCACGCGCTGGACGAGGAGCAGGTCACTGGGTGCGCCATGTTCCTGACCGCCCGCCGTGCTGCGTCCCGTAATCTTACCCATTCGGCCTTTTCCTTCCCTTTGTTCTTTAGGTGCCGTTCTTCACCTTATCAGCCTGTCATCGTATCATGACCCCTCCCAATTCTCGCAACGCTTGCGCCCGACACCTCTCCCAGGACAGCAAATGCCTTTTTTCGACTTCCTCATTATCGGCTCCGGCGCCGCCGGACTCAGCACCGCCCTGGGGCTCAGCCGCCTCGGCCAGGTAGGCGTTGTGAGCAAAGGACGGGCGGGCGATTCCGCCAGCGACTGGGCGCAGGGTGGCATCGCCGCCGTCATGGATATGGACCGCGACAGCATTGCCCTGCACGTCGAGGATACACTGGGAGCCGGTGCCGGACTATGTCACCCGGAGGCGGTCCGGCAAATCATTGGCCGCGGCCCGGAGGCTGCGCGTCAATTGATCGACTGGGGGGTGCCCTTTGATCGCCAGCCGGACGGAAACTGGCACCTCACCCGTGAGGGCGGACACCAGGCGCGTCGGGTACTGCACAGCGCAGACACCACGGGCCACGCCATCGAGAGTACCCTGCTGCGAAGGGCTCTGGCCGAGCCTGCCGTACAGATAGCTGAGGAACACTGCGCCAGCGATCTTTGGCTCAGCGGGGGCCGTTGCGCGGGCGCCTGGGTACTCGCTCCGGGAGGCGACCGTCCGGAGTTGTGGACGGCACGGGCGGTGATTCTCGCCAGTGGCGGGGCCGGTCAGTTGTATTTGCACACCAGTAATCCGCTGGTGGCCACTGGGGACGGCATCGCACTCGCCTATCGGGCGGGTGCGGAAATCGCCAATCTGGAGTTCATCCAGTTTCATCCCACTACACTCTACCGGCCGGGTAGTGTACCTTTTTTGCTTTCTGAGGCCTTACGCGGTGAGGGAGCGCTCTTGCGCCTGCCGGACGGCAGTGCTTTTCTGGAGCATTATGACCCCCGTGCCGAGCTGGCACCGCGGGATATTGTCGCGCGTGCGATTGATACGGAGATGAGGCGACATCACCTCGCCTATGTCACTCTGGACATCAGCGCGCAGCCCGGCCCCCTGGTGCAGCAGCATTTTCCGGCGATTTTCGCGCACTGCCGGGCACAGGGCTATGACCTGACGCGGGAGCCGATTCCGGTGGTCCCCGCCGCCCACTATACCTGCGGCGGCGTAGTCGTAGACGCGGCGGGACGCAGCACCATCCCGGGACTCTATGCGGCGGGCGAAGTTAGCTCCACCGGGCTGCACGGTGCCAATCGTCTCGCCAGCAATTCGCTGCTGGAATGTGTGGTGGGTGCGGCAGCGATCGTCGCGGATCTGGAAGGACAGTCGCACCTGCCAGACAGACCTCGTCAGTTGCCCGTGCAGTCGCCAGGGCGGGTGAAAACAGTTGTGCGCGCGGCAGACATCACCACCCTGCGGCAAAGGTTACAAGCGGGTATGTGGCAAGCGGCAGGCATCACCCGCAATGATCAGAACCTGCGGGCGGCCAGCGCGCATTGGAATGAACTGGCTACGCGCATCGGCGATGCCCTGTGCGGGCCGCGGCCTTATCAGGAGCTGCGCAATCTGCGCCAGTGCGCGGAAATCCTCACCCGTTCCGCGCTGTTACGCGAAGAATCCCGTGGCTGTCATTTCAATAGTGACCACCCGCAACGCCGGGATGTAGCAGCGGACAGTATCAGCCAGCGGGATCAACAGGGTCCGGTGCTGCGTTCCATTCCTGGCGCAACCTGAGCCGCCAGCGCCGCCACAGATCATCGCCTGTCGTGAAGAAGCCGATCAGCAGATGGCGGCGACCATTGCTACCCTGTAGGGGAACCACCCCCAGGCGCGGGTGCAGAAACGGGCGAGCGCCAGGCCGAACCGGTACCACGCTGCCATCCTCCATTTGCACCTGCAGGTCGCTCTCTATGCCGAGCAGGATCGCCTCCGGCACGGTCTGGCCGACACGCTGACGCAGGGGACAGCGCCAAACGATCCACGCCAGCAGCACGGCAAGCAGTGCCAACCCCCAGTGCCAGTCGTGGCCCATCGTAAAACCCGTGCAGAGCAAAGCCAGTACACAGGGAACACTCTGTAGCCAGCGCTGCCGCCGGGCACTGCCGAAGGAAAGCATCGGCAAGATTTTGTCGCCGTCATCCATGAGGGTATGATCGGGGCCATGTTGTTTCAGCAACCGGGAGTCGAATCGCATGTCTTCAGCCGTCATTACCTTTACCCCCCTGCGTACGGAACTGGGTCTGATTCACGCCTACGGTGTGGATGCCGAAAAATTTTTACAAGGGCAATTCTCTAACGATCTGCATGCCCTGGCCAGTGGTCACGGCCAGTGGAGCAGCTACAGTACGGCCAAAGGGCGCATGATCGCCAATTTTTACGTGCAGCGCGACGGCGATGGCTTTTGGCTGAGCCTGGCCGCCGATATGGCCGACATAGTCATCGAGCGCCTGCGCAAGTTCCGGATGATGGCCAAGCTGGAGATTGAGCGGGGGGAACCGGAATCCGCATTACTATCCGTCTACGGCAGTGGTGCGGGTGACCTGCTCGGCCGCACCCTCGGCGTAGCGTTAGGGGAAACCGGCAACAGCGGGGTGGTCCACGACGACAGGATCATCACCCGCCTGCCCTGGATGGATGCGGAGGCCTTTCTGATCGTTTTGCCCGCATCCCGTGTGGAAGCGCTCAGCGTAGGGCTGGCGGCGGCTGGTGCGCGGGCCGGATCTGCGGAGGATTGGCGATTGCAAGCCATTCATGCCGGCGTCGGCATGATCAGCAGCGCCACCACGGAAAAAGTCATTCCCCAGGAACTGAATCTGGAGGCATTGGGCGGCATCAATTTCAAGAAGGGCTGCTACCCAGGGCAAGAGATCGTCGCCCGCTCCCACTATCTCGGCAAGCTCAAGAACCAGACCTATCGGATCGCGGCGCCGGCGTCACTGCGGGCGGGTGAAGAAATCTTCTGCACCAGCATGGGCGAACAGAGCATTGGCATCGTCATCAATGCGGCACCGGATCCTCAGGATGGCTTTGCAGCGCTGGCTGTTTTACGCGCCGCTAACGCCGGGGAGACCCTGATGGCCGGGGCGCCGAACGGTACCCCTTTGAGCTTAGGGAATCTTCCCTACCCCCTGCCCCTGGACGTCGCCAGGGAAGGATAATCCATGTGGGGTCTGGTGGCGGGCATTGTCAGTTATCCGGTA
>JAKAFG010000055.1 GCA_021818125.1 Pseudomonadota bacterium
TGGATATCCATCAGGCGGCACCTCGCCGGTCGGTGGGGGGCATCTTGCCGGTGCTGGGGTACTCCAAGGCGTGACCGATCAGTGCGCCCGGATCAAGGATGAGGACGACATTGCCCTTGCCGGAAATGGTTGCCCCCTGATACCAGGTTTGCTCGGCGAGAAAATCAATGGGTTTGACCACCGAGTCCTCATTGCCGAGCACCTCCGAAACCATGAAAAGGCCACGTTCGGTGAGAACCCCTTCGATGGGTTCGGAACCCAGGCGCAAAGGGCGATCATTGAGCAGGGCGCCGAGGTCTACCATGGGGGTGACCTGAGTGCCATCCACGCGGTAAACGCTGCGACCACCCATACGATGAATACGGCTTTCCTGAATGTCCAGCAGGCTTTCGATACTGGAGATGGGCAGGGCGTAGATTTCCCGACGCAGGCGCAGGTAAAGTACGGGCAATACCGCCATGGTCAGCGGAAATTCCATGGCAATCGTGGTACCGAGACCGAGGCGCGTCTGAATATCCAGATGCCCGCGCAGTTTGCGCACGGTTTCTTTGACCACATCCATACCGACCCCACGACCGGAGAGGTCGGTAGCCTGATCCTTGGTGGAGAAGCCGGGCCGGAAGACCAGTTCTAGCGCTTCCTGTTCCGAGAGCCGGGCCGCCTGATCCGTCGTAATCACCCCTTTGTCGATGGCCTTCTGGGTGACAAACTGGCGGTCTATGCCACGGCCGTCGTCAGATACTTCGATGCGTACTTTGTCGCCGAGGTGTATGGCGGCTACCCGGATCGTCGCGCTACGCGGTTTACCCGCCGCCTGGCGTACCTCGGGGGGCTCAATGCCGTGGTCGAGGCTGTTGCGGATCAAATGTGTCATAGGGCCGGAGAGGGCATCGACGACGGTTTTGTCGATTTCGACTTCCTCGCCGACGATGTCGAGTTTGACTTCCTTGCCGAGCTGCCGGGAGGCGTCGCGTACCACGCGGGGCAGTTGCTGGAAGAGGCGTTTGCAGGGCTGCATTCGCAGGCGCATGACCGTGCTCTGGATGTCGTTGACGGTGAGGTCCACCTCACGGGCAATGCGCGCCATATCCTCGTTTTCTTCGCCCAGACTACTGACCGCCGAAGCCAAACGGTTGCGCAGGAGGACCAGCTCGCCGACCTGATTCATGACGGCGTCGAGACGCAACGCGTCAACGCGGAGGGTGGTGTCGGCGGCTTCCGGCATGTTCTGCGCGCGCGCACTGGGGTTCGCTATGGGTGCTGGCGTTGCGGACAGCGGTTGCGCGTTGAGGTTCTGGGCTGGAAGACTGATGCGGGGTGCGGGCGCGTCAAACGCAGCGCTGGCGGGTTGCGTCTGTGCGGTGCGCTCCAGAACGTCATAACCCGGCGCCTGGCCGCCATGGAGTTGATCCAGCACCCGCTCAAATTCTTCCGGGCTGATCTCGTCGCCAGCGAGGCAGAATTGCTCTGGTGGGTCGACCAGACCAGGGGCCTGATTGCCGTAGAGGGCGTCGAGGGTGGCTTCAAATTCGGCCTCACTGATTTCGTCGCTGCTGTCGGGCGCGGAGTGGCTGCTTATATCGGCACGCTCAATGTAAATACCGTTGTGACCGTCGATGGTGATCCGTTGACTGGCCAACAGCGTGGCATCTGTCGACGGACAGGTGGTTGCGTCCGTGCCGGACTCGTCCGTTTCTGCGGTGAGGACCTGCAGATAAGGGGTTTGACCAGCGGCGAGTTGCTGAATGGTCTGGCCAAGATCCACCGGCCCGGCTGCCGGACTTTCGCCGTGGGCCAACTGCTGCAGCATGTCATCGATGACGTCCAGGCCCTTGAGGATGGCGTCGATCATGCTGGCGGAGATGGTCAGCGTATGGGAACGCAGCTTGTCCAGAAGGTCTTCCAGATGATGTGTCCAGCTGACGAGGTGGTCTGCTTCGAGGAATCCCGCCCCACCTTTCAGGGTGTGAAAGGCCCGAAATACTGATGCCAAAATTTCGTCATTGCCGGGTTCAGATTCCAGGCGAAGGGTGTCTTCCTGGGCTTTTTCGAGGAGCTCGCGGGCTTCGGGAAGGTAGTCCTGCAAAATCTCCATGTCCATGATCAAATCCCCAATTCGGCGAGCAGGGCGTCTACTTCGTCTTGATTGACGCGGGGATCGGAATCCGCAACGTCATCCGCTTGGGGCGCGTAGTCCGGGTTGGCCTGCATCCCGATTTCGGCGAGTGTCAGACGGATACGTTCTTCGACCGCTTGCAGGAGGGTGATGGCTTTTTTCAGCCGCTGACCGGCAAGATCCTGCCCTTGCTGGCTGGTCAGAATGGTGAGCAGGGCGCTGTCGATGTGGTGGAGCGATTCGTCGATAAAGCGGTTATGGGCGCTGCGAATGTCATTTACGGCATCCTGGGCACGCTCAACGGCCGACAGGGTGACCATGGTCTGCTCTTCAGTGAGGCGCAAAGCCTCCTCCAGCGGATTTTGCGCGCCCGAGAGGTTCTCTTCTGCCGTATTGGCAATACGTTTCAGGCCTTCACGGAGAAGCAGTTCGGCCTCACTCAGCAGGCGCCCCGGATTCAGCACATGGTTATTCATGACTGAGCTCCCTGAGCGGCTTGCAGGCGTTTGAAAACGGCATCGAGCTTTTCCTTGAGTGTGTCAGCGGTGAAAGGCTTGACGATATAGCCGTTCACCCCGGCCTGAGCCGCTTCAAGGATGTTCTCGCGTTTGGCCTCTGCCGTGACCATGAGGACCGGTATGTGCTTGAGTTGGGCGTCTGCACGAATGGCACGGAGCAGGTCGATACCCTGCATGTTGGGCATGTTCCAGTCAGAGACGACAAAATCGAAGGGTCGGTTGCGCAGTCTTTGCAGCGCCTGTACCCCGTCTTCGGCTTCATCAAAATTGCTGAAACCCAGCTCCCGCAACAGGTTGCGCACAATCCGGCGCATGGTGGAAAAGTCGTCCACTACGAGGATGTGAATGCTTTTATCGACCTGATCTATTCCCATATACCCCTTTTCTCCTCCTTGAGTGGCAGCCTCTCTGATCGGTTGCCGAGAGCTCGCCGTCCGCACAACGGACGTCTCCCTAATCTGTGATGGTTTTAAGCAAACTCTATACCAGCAGCAAGAATGCCCTGCTGGTCAGTTGCGGTCTTGTTGAGTTATACGGCACGAAAGCTTGGAAACTGAAGGGGCTCCGCCGCCCGGATCATCAGCGGACGGGTGACCAGTATTGGGGATAGCCCTGATGTTTGGTGAGGTTGGCGATGCGTCGCGTGACGGTATCGGCGGCGATCCGGTTGGGCACGGGGCCCACCAACACGCGGTAAAGATGGTTCTGTGGCAAGGTGCCGATGCACGTGCTGAAGCCTGTGCTTTTGATCAGTTTTGCCAGATCGGTTGCCATGCTGGAGCGCCCGAAAGCCCCCAGTTGCACATACCACCCAGCGTCGCTGCAGGTGTTGTCAACGGCTGGGGCGGGGGCCGTTGGTGCTTTATGGATGGGTGGAGCAGACTTCTGCGTCAGGGCGGGACGAGTCAATACGGGCACTGGGGAGGGTGTCGGGCGCGGGTTGGCCGCGACAATTTTTTGGCGAACTGGAGACCGCCTGGATCCTTTGGCAATGACTGTGGGTGAAACAATTGGATTCGCACTCGTGTTGATGGCGGTTGCTGACCGAGTTGAGATCGTCGGGGTGGTAACTGCTGCGGTGGATTTGGCGGAGTTAACAGGGGATATTACCGCGAGGGGTTGCGGCAGGCTCAAAAAAACGCTGACCCCACTGGATTGAAGGGTTTTGGAAGCGCTTTCGTCGTGTCGTTCGGAATGGTTCCAGTATACCCCCGTGGCGACCACGACCAGTAGAAGGAGAGCGACGATGATGACGCGATTGAGGCGCCTCTGCTGCTTTTGCGTTTTGCTGATCTCGTCGGATGTCATTGATCGAATCTTTCCTGATATCTAACCGCGCTGATCAATGGCGCCAGCCATGATCGGATCGGTTCCGGCCTTACTCGGATTCTGCGGGGCGACTACCACGATGCTTACCCGTCGATTCATGACGAGGCCCTTCGCCGTATCGTTGGGTGCTACCGGATGATACTTGCCGTAGCCCGCCGCGACCAGATTCTGCGGATTCACGCCATGCTGGATGAAGAGTTCCACTACGGAAACTGCACGCGCGGCGGACAGTGCCCAATTGGATGCAAATTGGGCGGTGCGAATGGGTAGATCGTTGGTAAAACCGTTTACCTGGACCTGGTAAGGCACCTGACGCAAGACCTGTGCAATAGCCCCCAGAGTGGTGGTGGCATGAGGGCTGAGCCGCGTCTGTGCCGAGTGAAACAGGATTTTGGCGTTAAGATCGATGACGACGCCCAGGTTGCTCCGGTGAATAGCGACGCTACCCTGCGCGATCAGAGGCTTAAGCAGTGTTTCCATCTGTTTTTCAATTTGCCGCATGGCGGCGGGATGCGGCGGTGTTTGTGGGTTGTTCCTTGCCTGGGGAGAAACCTGGCCTTTTTGCACATGAGGTACGGGCGCCATGTCGGCGATTTTAGGCAGGGCGGGCAGCTCTACAGGCGTCTGGCTGAGGGATGGCCTTGCGTCAGAGCGGATGGGGACCGGTGACCAGGGTTGTCCACTGAAGGCGGATACCAAAGTTTTCGACAGGACTCTGTATTTGCCTTCATTCACCGAGGAAATGGCATACATCACCACAAAAAAGGCGAAGAGCAGAGTAATGAAGTCGGCATAAGACACCAGCCAACGTTCATGATTTTCCCATTCCTCTTCTTTCTTACGGCGTGCCATGGCGATCTCCTTGTCACTAAACTGCTCTGGGAAATAGACGATTTTTCCGATCCTGCAGCGACTCCCTTGGCAAGGTGAAAACCGTGCCGCGAAAAGCCCCCAGCGGTACGGCATGAATCATGCTTTTGAAACGTTATCCGCAAAAACGGACCGTTACGATCGCCCGAATCTGACGGTCTTTCGTCAGGATCGTCAAAAACTTGACGACTAAAATTGTAAAACGCGAGGACACGATGTTTTCAAACCAGAGCTTCCTGGATCAACTGTTCACTGAAAAAAATCGGCAAACGGGGAAAGGACAGATAGAGCGAGCTCTTGCCGAATTGATCGCGAGCGGTGAAGCGCTGGCGGTGATGGTTGGGCGTAGTGGCGGCGTTTTGGCCCAGGCCACGCTCCTTCATGCTGAAACAGACACCGCGACCCTGATCCTCGATGAACTGATGCCGGAAGCAGAAAATACCCGCTTGCTGTGCGGCGAGGATTTGCTCCTGTGGAGCACGTCGACGTTACCCTTGGGGTTTCAGAGCGCGGTGATCGAGAGACTGCTGTGGCAGCGTTATGGGGCTGTGCGCATCCAATGGCCGGATGCGCTTTACCATCTGCAGCGCCGCGCCGCTCTGCGCGCAGTGCCCGCTGAGGCCGGTGGATTGGCGCTGTCACTTCAGCGCCACGGTGCGCGCAGTTGCGACGGGCTCTGTGTGGATCTGGGTGCCGGTGGCATGCGCGCAAGAATTCATGCGCCCAGTGACTATCCGATGACTGCCGGCGAGATGCTGGCAAGCGTGCAATTCAGCTTTCAGGGCAAGGTGTACCGGGTGGGGGCGCAGGTTCGTTATGTGGAACCGGTAGGTCATCCCCGTGGTACCGCCTCACAAGACATTGGCTTGAGCTTCGTGCAAGCCCCTGGCGCCCTGCAGGAGCAGATTATCCAATATGCCTTGCGCTGCGACCGCGAGCATTTACGCAGCGCCAATCGCTAAGGGGCTGGCAGTGCTATCCCGGCGGGCGAGTCCGAGTTGGATGATTGGTACACCAAGGATTGCCGGAGGCGTCTGGGCTTCGGAAATGTTTGTCAGGCTGGGTTCGGCATGCTCGACAATCCATTGACCGAATTGGCGGGTGTTGGGTAAGAAATACAGTGGAGCCAAGGCATTGGCCTGTAAAGAATCATTGGTTTTTTGTGGCAGGATGACCATGACCATGCTGATTCCATCCGTTGCTTGCGCCGCAAATTGTGGGCGTTGCGGGTAGTGCAGGCCGAAATGTTCCGGCGCAACCAGCAGAAAGGCGATCAGCGGCTCATCCAGAGATTGCAGCCAGACGAAGGGGCCTTGTTCATGAACGTGAAGGAGCGCAAACCGCTGCAACTCCGCAAAGCCCGGCAGGGGGGCGACACAATGCCATACCTGCGCATCAGAGATAGGTAGAAGGCCAAAGCGGGTGGAGTAGTCGGTCATTTTTACTCTTCCTGAATGCTGGCCGCGTCCTGGATAGACGGGCGATGAGACTGTAACCACTGGTCGAATTGGGCAGGGGCTACGGCTTGGGCAGACTGGTTGGCCTGTCGAACGGATTCCAGTAATTCTTCACGGAGGATGATCACGTCGTGGGCACTCTCTATCCCCAATCGCACCTGACCGTCTTCAATACGGGTGACGACGATACGGATATCGTCGCCGATACAGATGGCCTGACCGCGGCGCCGGGTGAGCACGAGCATCTCAGGCGCTGCCGATCAGGTGCCGCTGGGTAGTGTTCTGAGTGGTCCCGCCATCGGTGTAGAGTGGATCATTGGTCCCAAAGAGAATTTGCCAGGCACCTTGGTTAAAACGCTCCAGGGCGCCGATGATCTGCCCATTCTGCTGGTTGTGCTGAACGATCTTCTCCAGCAGTGCTCGGCGTTGCGCTTGCAGACCCATGCGGGTGACAGTAGATGACTGCGTGCGGCGCTGGGATTCGAGGGCGCTGATGGTCTGGTAGAGCCGCTCTTTTTCTGCAGCAATGGGTTCCAGTTCTGTCATGATCCCAGACTGCAGGCAACGCCCTTCCTGATGCAGCAACTGGAGCAAGGCCTCCAGCACGCCGATTTGGAGTTGCAGTGCCGTGTCCGTCTGGCTATCCATTCATCAGGCCTTGTTGTTGGTGGTCAAGGGCAGGAACTGCTGTGCGTCCTGGGTGAGCCCCTGTCCGATGCGCTGCGGCGAGACCTGATAAGTGCCGTTGGCGATGGCTGATTTGATGCCCTGCACGCGCCCGGCGGTTGCGGGTGCGGAGGTCTGCGCGGCGAGCAGGCTGCGGGCCGCAGGAGACAGAGTGACATGGTCCTGCGCCACGACCGGACCTTTGGCGGTCCGCGCGGTACCGACCCCGGAGGCCGGCTGATTCGCCGTGACCGCCGGATCGGCGTTTGTCCGCACCTTCGTGCCGGGTAAACCGGAATAAGGGTTAATCGGGTTCATGACGACAGATTCTCCTCTTTACGCTTAAATCTGTGATACGGCACATTGAAGCAGGAACTGAAGGGTAATACAAAAACTTTCGAGAAACAGATCGTTATTCAGAACGGTACCACCACAGCGCCCCTGGCCGTAACGGTACCGCGGATCACCCTGCCGGATTGCATGTTGCGCACCAAAATAGCCTGTCCGGGGCGGCCATTTTCGATGGCATTGGCGATGGTGGCGATACGAATGCCATCCCCCTCCGCATATAAGGTGACCTGTTCGCCGGCACGAACAACCTCCGGCGCATTGAGCATGGATGTGGTAATAGGTTGTCCAGCCAGCGTGCCAAAACGCAGAACCTGGCCAATCGCTTGCTGCGGATCGCTCAGCGCATTACCACCAAGACCATTCGTGTCGCGCTGAACCACACTGAGATCCGCGGCGCTGAGCACCCGGTCGGCGCTCAGCGGTCGGGCCGCGACCACTACGTTTTGATTGATGGCGAGCCGTACCGGTAAATAGAGCTTCCAGGGCGAAGGGCTTGAGCAGCTTACCGTTATGGTTTGGTTGCCATAGGGGTTGCTATAGCCGAAAAAGCCGAGTTGCAAGTGGTCGCAGGCGGGGAAGCGCAAGCCCGGTGCGGGGCCATCTACGTGAATCTTGGCGTTGCTGATATTGGCGGGAAGGTGGTTGCGCACAAAGCGGGTAACGGTAGCACGGATGGCTTCGGCGCTTTCCGTCGCAGCGCTCACCGGCAGCGAGCAGGCAAGCAGGAGCAGGGCGGTGCAGGATGCCACCGCCTTGTTCCCCGAGTGTTTTGCCAGGTTGGTCCTCTTCATCATCGTGCCCACGTCTGCCTGGCAATTGCCCATGCCATAGCCACGATAAGCAAATAGTGTGCCATTTTCCAGGGGTGCTTTGGAATGGGAAGCGGGGGCCTCCTCTCGCTTGGCCAAAGGTACTGGAGCTCGGTGATAAGTGCCATCGCGGGGTGGAGGTTATTTGAGGGTGCCGGATAGCCGTCTTGGCGGTGTCGGCAAAATTATGCCGCTACCGTGGTGCACAAAGGTGTCCCCGGTATGTTTGTGCCGGTTTTGACGCCCGTTGGTTTTTCTAAACTGAGGCTGACGTAAAAAATCACACAAAACTCACCGGTTGGCTCAGGTGCGCTATCCAGGCATGTATTTTGCTCGCACTGTCACATGATGATTTGTGTGGAGGAGGAGGCTGGTATGGGCGGTTTTCTGGATCAGGCACTCAATCCCCTTGCAGATGCCTTACGGGTCAGTGGTTACCGGCAGCAATTGCTGTCGGCCAATATTGCTAACGCCGATACACCGAACTACAAGGCGGTGGATATTCCGTTCAGCAAAACCTTGAAAGCGGTTCAGGCGGGTGATCAGGGGGGGCTGGCCCTGCAGACGGATAATGCGCGGCAACTGGCGGGATCGCCTGCCAGCGCAGGCCTAGCGGCCTTTGTGCATTATCAGCGCGGTAGCCAGGTGGGCCTGGACGGCAACTCTGTAGACATGAACCGCGAACAGGCCAGTTTTTTGCAGAATAGTGTCGTATATCAGGCTGATCTGACTTTTCTGACAGGTGAAATCAAAACCCTGAACTCAGTCATCACCGGCAACGTGATTTAAAGTAAGGAGAGGTTCGATATGTCCATGTTTTCAGTGCTCGATGTGGCCAGTTCGGCGCTTACCGCGCAGAGCTATCGCTTGAATGTGGTGGCGAGTAATCTGGCTAATGCCAATTCTGCGACGAGTTCGAACGGGCAGCCCTATCGTGCCCGGGAGGTGGTATTCGCTGCTCAGCCTCTCTCCGGTAATGCTGCGCCTGCCGGCGTCAGCGGTGTGCAGGTGGCGGGCGTGGTGACCAAGCCAGGACCCTTCAAGATGGTATATCAACCAGGCAATCCCCTTGCTGATAAGGCGGGCTATGTGAAAATGCCTAACGTCAATCCAGTGGATGAGATGGTGAATATGATCTCGGCATCCCGTGCCTACCAGGCCAATGTCAATGTCATGAATACCGCCAAAATCCTGCTGCAAAAAACACTCACCCTATAGGAGCCTGATCATGAGCGTCAATTCTCTGACATCCAGCGTCAATCCTTTTTACGCCTCTCTGCAGAGTAGTTCAGCGGCAAGCTCGGGTAGTGCGAGCAGCGGCGCCAGCGGGCTCGCCAGCGAGAATACCTTTTACAACCTGCTGGTCACCCAGTTGACTAATCAGGATCCGCTCAATCCGATGAGTAATTCGCAGCTTTCGTCACAGTTGGCGCAGTTCAGTGTCGCCAACGGGGTGCAGGCCATTCAGGGGTCGCTGAGTTCGTTGATGGGGCAGATCAACCAGAATCAGGGCTTGCAGGCGGCCTCCCTGATCGGCAGGTCGGTCACGACCTCCGGCAATCAACTGACTCTAAATGGCGGTACTTCAATGGGCGCCTATGACCTCAGCAGCGGTGCCAGCGCTGTCGATGTGTTAGTACAGAACAGCGCCGGGCAAACCCTGGCGGTGTTGCCCCAGGGAGCGCAGGCGGCGGGGATGCAGAGTTTTAGCTGGAATGGTGCCGATGCCAGCGGCAACGCCTTGCCGAACGGAACGTATCAATTTTCGGTGCAGGCGAGTGGAGCCAACGGCCAGAGTGTCAGCAGTACGCCCTACATGGCGGGGGTCGTCAACGGCGTTACTTTAGGCGCTGCGGGGCCAACCCTGGAACTACAGGGTCAGCAAGGTTCAGTACCCTTCAGTGCCGTTCAGAATATCATTTAAGGGGTAGGTGATATGGGAACTTTCAATACGGCGTTAAGTGGCCTGCAAGCGGCGAGCACCAATCTGCAGGTGCTCGGCAATAACATCTCCAACGCCAATACGGTGGGTTTCAAGGGTTCCAACGCCCAGTTTGCCGATGCCTATGCGGCGGCGATGGCCAACGCCGCGCCGACTCAGGGGCAGGTGGGTATTGGTACCCAGGTGCAGACCATCGCCCAGCAA
>JAKAFG010000056.1 GCA_021818125.1 Pseudomonadota bacterium
AATCGTCTGCCTGGGTAATATTGCTCAGATCGACACGCCCTATCTGACCGAAACCACCTCCGGTCTGACCTATGTGGTGGATCGCTTCAAGGACTGGGCCTACAGCGGACATATCACCCTGCGTCGTGGGGAGCGTTCGCGTCTGGCGGATTTTGCCAATGATGCCTTGTGATCCCCTTGTCTCCTGACCCGCTGAGCCCGTAGACTGCGCGCAGGGCATCGGGGGAGTGAGCGCATGACATGGTCGGTCGCGGATAGTCGCCATCTGTATAACCTGCCACATTGGGGTGAGGGATATTTCGATGTGGGCGCGGATGGGCAGATCATCGTCCGCCCCGACGCCAACCCTCAGGGCGCCGTCATTGGGCTGGCCGATGTCGCGGCAATACTGGGTGAACATTCCCTCGGTTTACCCTGCCTCCTGCGTTTTCCACAGATTCTCGGGGATCGTGTTGCGCGCTTGCACAGCGCGTTTGGCGATGCCATCCGCGCCCTCGACTATGGTGGCAGCTACACTCCCGTTTATCCGATCAAGGTCAACCAGCAGCGGCGCGTCGTAGAAGAAATTTTGCGTGCCGGTGCGGGTAGCGTCGGTCTGGAGGCGGGTAGCAAACCGGAGCTGCTGGCGGTCATCGGACTGATGCCGGTGGGCGGCACCATCATCTGCAATGGTTACAAAGACAACGAGTATATTCGCCTGGCCATGACGGGTGAGAAGTTGGGCATGCAGGTTTACCTGGTGGTGGAAAAACCCTCGGAACTGCCTCTGATCCTGAATGAGGCCCGCAAGCTCGGCGTTAAACCCCGGATTGGGGTGCGCGCGCGGCTGGCATCCGCAGGTTCCGGCAAGTGGCAGAATACCGGTGGCGAAAAGTCTAAATTCGGCCTGTCTACAGCAGACATCCTGGAACTCGTCCACCGTCTGCGGGTAGAAAATGCGTTGGATAGTCTGCAATTACTGCACTTCCATCTCGGCTCCCAGATTCCCAATATTCAGTTCATCAAGGGCGGCATGCGCGAATGCGCCCGCCTGTATGCGGAACTGCGACGCCTGGGCGCGGCCCTGGAGGTGGTGGATGTGGGCGGCGGGCTGGGTGTGGACTATGAAGGGACGCACTCCCGCGCGTACTGCTCCACAAACTATCATGTCTCCGACTATGCCCATGCCATCGTCGCCACGCTGGCCGATGTATCGCGCCAGGAAGGCCTGCCGGAGCCGCGTATCATCTCTGAATCGGGGCGGGCGCTGACGGCCCATCACGCCATTTTGCTGACTAATGTCACCGATGTGGAAATGGCGGCCGGAGAGCATCCGCCGTCAACACCTTCCGCCGACCTGATGGAGGGTGAATGGGGCCGTCTGCTCACCCGGCTGGATCAGGGTAACGCCGCCGCGGCGCTGGAAGTCTATCAAGAGGCTCTATATCTTCTGGCGGAGATTCACCAGCAATTCAACCTCGGTATCATTCACATTGAAGAGCGGGCCGAGGCCGAAGGCATTTATGCCCAACTACTCTGGCGGGTGCGCGGTTTCCTCGACCCGCACAATCGCGCGCACCGTGACATCCTTGACGAGCTCGACGAAAAGCTGGTGGACAAATATTTCGTTAACTTTTCCCTGTTTCAGTCGCTGCCCGATGTCTGGGCCATTGATCAGATTTTCCCGATATTGCCCATACAGCGGCTGAATGAAGAGCCAACCCGGCGGGCCCGTCTCGAAGATATCACCTGCGACTCCGACGGCAGGATTGATGCGTACGTCACGGCCGAAGGCCTGACACCGGCGCTGCCGGTACATGCGCTACAGGCGAATACGCCTTATCTCCTCGGTATTTTTCTGGTGGGTGCTTATCAGGAAATTCTCGGGGATATGCATAATCTGTTCGGCGACACGGACTCGGTTAATGTGCTCTGTGATGCCTCGGGCGCCATACGTCTGGAGCAGCCGCTGGCGGGAGATACGGTGGAATCGGTCCTGCAATACGTACAGTTTTCCGCCGCCGATCTGCTGGCCCGTTATCAGAAGAAAGTGGATGCCTGCAGCCATCTCGGCGATGTGGAGCGTCACGAGTTTCTACGGCAGTTTGCGGATGGACTGCATGGTTATACCTATCTGGAGTAGCGTGAAAAACTCATACACTTAATATTGCAACGAATTAAAATGGCGATTTATGGTGGTAGGTGAATAAGGGGGACGGATGTTTTGGGAATGGCTGGATAGAATATCGGCAATGATCGATATTTTGGTGGGCGGTATCGCGTTATATGGCTTGGTGGTCAGCTTGTATGATCCACAAGCTATCCGCCGTTGGTTCCCTGGTTTGTTTGTTAACTCGCATGATGACGGTGGTGAGGTCATCGTGCAGTTAGAAGCCAGGGGCCTGGTGTTTACTGTGAGCCATAGGGATACGCCCGTCTGGATGATAGACAAGGTCAATCCAACGCATATCGCACTAGTGGGCAGTGAAGCGAGTGTGGCAGAAATGCATGCGATTGCGGAGTATGCCCGCCGCAAGGACATACAGGTAGTGTCACAGCAGGAAATCAAGGATACGGATGACGTTTCGGAGGCGCGGCACGCGGTGGAAGATGCGTTGCACCAGTTGCGCCACCGCGTGGGTGACCAGATAGCCGTGGATTTGACGGGCGGAAAGACCACCATGAGCCTTGGTGCATTTATGGCTGCCGATGAACAGATGGTAGAAACCGTCTATGTGAGTGCACCATATAACACACAACTGCGCAAACCAGTGTTAAGTGAGGCGCATATTTACCTGATTGCCAACGGCAAGCGGCGGCTGGAGGCGCCGGGCGCCGGCATCTCTACTCCCTGATTGGCGAGTCTTTATTCTATTCGCTCCAGCAGGGCCAGTTCGTAGGAGCGGTTTTGTAGGTCTTGCGCAGTGAGCAGGGCGCCCTCCGCTTGCCGGTCCTGTAGATAAAGTACCAACGCCCGGTCGCCTTTTTGCAGATCGGCGCGGATACGTTGCATGGGTATCGGTTGCCCCAGCAGTTCCGTGAGGAAGGCTGCGGTGCTCTCGTGGCCGACGGCGGAAATAAATCCGCCCTTCACTATGTCGCGCGCCGCCTCTATGCCCAGCGGTCCATGGAAGGCCCACACGCCATAAGCGGTCAGGACCGGACTGTTCAGAATATAGGTGGCGCCAATCATCTTCAGTTACCCCTCACCATCCAGCCATTTCAGAACGCGCTTTTTGAGATGTGGCAAGCCTTCAGGTCCAATCAACTCCACTTTGGCTTGTTTGGCGCGATCACGCAGGTTTTCCGTGGGGTCACGAGCGGTTACCAGCCACGAGTTGCCGAAAAGCCCCCGCACATCCTGGCCCAAGCTGTCGGTTTTGTAGGCCAGTGCACTGTCTTCTCCGGAATAGTGGTGCTTTGTCTTGCATTCCACATAGAGCAGTTGGTTGAGTTTGGTCGCCAGCACGTCAAACTCATTCAGACTTCCGCGCCCCTGCAGCCAGTGCCCTTCGACACCCAGCCGCACATCAAATGCACCGTTATCATGTAAAACATGCCATACATACTCTTCCAACCATCCGCCCATAATGAACTTAGTGCGTTGTACATCCGGGAAATGGATGCTGCGGTTGTCGGACTCTACGGCGATAATATTCATACGATTCAGTTGCCGTAATGCCTCTAATCCAACACCTGCCGGAGCCTTCGGCAATGTCTGGTCTGGTGCAATCACGTGCTCCCCTTTTTTATCCAGAGCGTTAGAGGCCAACCAATTCATTGTCCCAAAGAAACCATCCAAGTCCCTGGCATTGGTGCCCAAATATTTGCAGATACCTTTTCTGCGATGGACCACCTTTTGCCAGTCTGCATGGTCGGACTTAGCGCCCGCATATCGGAATCCCTGCGCGGTGACGTATTTTTTTACATCCAGCACGTCCGTCATGGGGGTTGACATAGGCTGAGCTCCTGAGTTGGGTGACTCAGGCGGGAATATCTCAATGCGCCTGTGCCCGGTGTCGGTGTATATCACCTCTTGGGCAACAGCACGGAATGCCTCCACCATACCCAGAGACATCAGTTTTGTGCCACCAGTCGCATTAAGCGAGATTTCTGCATCAGGGAAGCGGGTTTGCAGATTCTCGGCGAGCTTCCAGGCATAAGCGTAAATGGTGTTCAATCCTACATCTGGTGCATTTTCTGAGAGTTCTGCCGTAATGCCCTCTGCCGTCAGCATGTTGCAAAGATGTTTCCCCTTCTCGGCCATGCTCTCTGAAACCACTAACAGCACCAGTTCCGGCCTTTTCATCAGCGTCGGGATGAGATTGGGCAAGGCCTGGTCTGATACGATAGCTACCTGTATACGCATATCTCTCTCTTTATGCTGGATCAATGATACTGGTTACGCGGTTGATGATTTCGCGCGTGGTTTGCTGGTCTAGCGTTTCCACATACTGAATGTCTCCAGCACGGGCGAGGAGATCGAATGTGCGCATTTGATTGCAGACGGCCACACCCGTCGTGTCGTGCCCCGCTATGGCCACGGTCAATCCGTTCTGCCTGGCGTGATTGCCACCACTGGTGATAGGCACACAGGTGACCAGACCGAGTTTGTTGATCTCAGTTGGCGTAATGACCACGAACCTGTGTCGATCTCGGATTTCGTTTCCTGCTGTTGGGTTGGGATTGATCCAGTACACGTCGCCGGGGGATGGTAT
Organism: Pseudomonadota bacterium; assembly: GCA_021818125.1. Lineage (GTDB taxonomy): Bacteria > Pseudomonadota > Gammaproteobacteria > Acidithiobacillales > Acidithiobacillaceae > Acidithiobacillus. Next base: position 4,698 of record JAKAFG010000056.1, read on the forward strand.
CTTCCGGCCGATCAAATCAACTCTCTCCCGGCGGGTTCGCCTTCTCTGGCCCAGGCGGTGTCCTCAGCGAGGATCTGCATGTTCTGCTCGGTGACGCCAGCGAGTAATTCTCCCAGGTTGTAGCGACGCCGCTCACCGCGTGCTGGACGCATAATAACTGTGTGCTGGGAGACCACGATGCTCAAATCCTCACCAATGCCGGTACCCAACTGCCTCAACACTTCTGCGGGGAGCGTGACCACAGCCGCACCGCCTTGCTTGCGAATCTTTGTGACCAACATTGCAGGAAACCTCTCTTAGTCCCATCAACACTTCAACAGTTTAGAGCGGGTGTGACTTTTGTGCAACCAGCCGTTGATTCCGGCAATCATGTTATAAAGTGCCAACAGGCCGATGCCCGCGACAATGGTGGGCTGCTCGGTTAGGGGTCCTCAGTCGCTTTTTATCCCGCCACAGGATGATACTTTATTGTCCGTTAACATCAATCCCCCATGAATTCTGGCCTATTAAAACCCTGGAAGTGGCGAGAAAGTGGGTGGCTGAGGCCGTCTCAATCCCCTATGAAGTCGGGTCGATTAAAACATCGGGCCGAAAGGCCCGAAGTCTTCGCCGGCAGTCTCAATCCCCTATGCTGGACCAATCATCATTCATTCCGGAGGATGAAAAGCTGTCATCCGAGAAATCCGTGCCGTAGGGGTTGCCTTCGACATCCACTCCGCCGCAACCGCCGATCATGGGCAAACCGCTGGCTGGATTGACGCTGCAGGCGCCGTCATCCCCCCCTTGATCATCCGAAAATACCGAAGAATCTCCGCCCATGTCGAAAAGACTGGTACTGCCCCCATTCCCGTTGTTGCCCTGAAAAAGTCGTCCTAACCAACCGAATATCATGATATGTTCTCCTTTGTCTTAAAATGCGTTGCCATGAGCTTGCGCTTGCTGCGCCTGATGTGCGGCTTTCTGCGCGCGCATCTGTGCCTGCATACGGGCGTAATTAGTCCGGTTTTCCAAATTCAGATAGGTCGTAGTGCTGGGCCAGCCACGACTGACACGAATACTCATGCCATTGCTTTCGTCCCAGGTGGCGGTGACCGTGCCGAGGTCGACGGAACCGCTTTGGTGGGTAGGGGCGCCATATTTGTCTTCCACCATCTGAATGACTTTTTCTACCAATTCGGTATTCATAAAACTGGGGAATACATATTGGGCCACCGCGAACTGGTTATGTTCCGTGTATCCCACCAGTAGCTTGTTGGCTCCGGGCATTTGGCCGCTGACGCCATAGATATCGAACCACCATTTGCTGCCGATTTGTCTGGGCGTTAATCCCGCTTTTTGCAGGGCGGGTTCGAGGGTGCTGCGGGTGGCGTTCCACAGTGGGGTGCCGAAAAGCTCCAGGGGCGCGGCGAAGGCATCGCTGCTGATAATTAGCGCACAGAATCCTCCCAGACAAACGATCTTTTTCATAATGTTATTCCTTGCGAGCCACAGGCCACGACTGATTTTAAAAGCAGGTGAAGTCATATTTTTCTCCAGATATCCGGTCCGGGTACAGGTATGTGCCCGGACCGTTCAGTGACGTTTATATGTAGCGTCAGAATGCCAGGCTCGCACCGATCACGCCGCGAAGCAGATTGAGGCTGGCGCCGCTTTCCATATAGTGGGCGTAGTGCAATCCGGCGAAGAGGGACCAGGGACCGCTGAGGCGGTAATCTATCTCGCCGCCGATATCCAGAAGATTGGCAGACTGGATGCCGTAGTCAAAACCACCAGTGCCGCTGACACTGGCACTCACCCCGGCCAGGTAGCCGATATGGGCCTGCACGCCCCAGCGACTGCCCGGCGCCCAAGCGGCGAAAACTCCGCCACCAAGACTGTTATTGCTGAAGGTGGCGGAGTCGCCATAGACCTGGTCAGTAATGCCGAGGTATTGATAACCGACATATGGTCCCACTACCAGGCTGTTGCCAATGGGCAAACCGTAGCCCAGCTTGATGTTGACATCGGCGGAGTTGCCTGATGTCGTGTTGTTGAGTGAGCCGGGTGTATAGCTGGCATCGGCATCACCATAAAAGCCGTCCAGATAGGTTTCGACACGAGCGCCAACACCGCCGGAACTGGAGCCGTTCTGACTACTGACGCCGGCGTATTCTCCGTACAGACCGACATTGTTGAGCAGGCTGCCGACGGGGCTGGCAACGGCTGCGCCGGATACCAAAGCTAAGCAGGCGGCGACAATAACGGAATTTTTACGCATAACCATTCTCCTGATCGTAGGTTGTTTTGCAGAGGAGGGAGACTATCTCCCGCCGTCAGGAGAGATTCTGCATCACACCACGTTGATTCTCAGGGTTGCCAAGCTTGTGGCGGAATATGTTTGAGTTGAATACGCTGAGGATCCACTTGCAGGGTGTATATCCAGCGTTGCTGGTTCCGTTTCCGCTCCAAAAGGTAAGGTGCAGGATTGATTTCTGGCAGGAGAGCCCTTTTGATGGAGTTCTGGAGTCTGGACTTGGTTTGCTCAAAGAAATCTTTATCCATGCCGTCAGCCAGCCGTTCGCGGGTACGGTCATGGCCCAACTGCCCCAGCAGACGATCATGAATGGAAAGAAATTCTTTCGCAAAACGGGGTTCATAAACCCCTGCGGCGGGGCAAGACAATTCCAGGCCATGGGCTAATCGTACCAATAACCAGAGATAAAAAGCACACTCCACCGGCGGTAAGCTGATGGGCGTATCCCCCAGCACGAAGACCGGTAAAGTCTCTAAATCTGCAGCAATCGAGGGCGGATCAATTTGTTTTTGCGTTGCCGCGACGGCTTGATAGAAGGAAATACCGGCCTGTTGGATCACCGGCTCGATACGGGCACGCAGACGCAGGAAAGGAATCTCCGCGAGTTCGACGGTGGCATCGCGGGTATCCAGCGGCTTGCTGGTTGGCGGTGCCGTATGAATGACGCGCGGATAGGGTGTCGGGTAATAAAAATCGGGGTGTGATTCAAATTCCGAGGAAACCAGTACATGGCTGAGACGGTCTTACGGTCGCCCGTAGAGGGTCAGGGCGTAGCCGGCAAAAAAGCCCATGGTCTTGCGCCCGCCAGCAATGGAAACATGCAGTTGTTCGGTATTGCTGGTCGTCAGCGTGCGTACGGCTTCGGCAATGGTGTCGGCGGCAGAGACATTGTCCTGCTGTGATCGGATATCGCAGAGCGGGCGCTCGCGCGCATCGTGGATGATCTGAATATGTTCGGGACCAAAGGTGATGGACGGCAGTTCCCAGTCCCGTAGCAGCCGCCCGAACCAGCCTTCCTGGCAGAGTAGCAGTCGGGCGCGTTCAGCGCCTTCTCGCGTCGTCAGAACATAGACCGCATCGGGAAGCATGTTGCGATCCTGTTGCGCCAAGGCGTAGATAGTTTCTGTCACCACCTGGCAGGACAGCCCGGTGACCGCTAGCAAAATGCGCCCAGAAGCTTTATCCCAGTTCATGGTTCAGGCAAATCGGGCAGATCATGCATCTTTAACTGGGTGCCCAGGGATTGGATAACCCGGCTCAGGGTAGAGGAGGGGATGTCCTTTGCGGCCATAAATGTCCCTAGTGAATGGTAGGAGTTGCAAAGATTACCGCCTTCACTGTCATGGAGGCAAAGACCGCAAGCTTAGCGGGAGATTTTTGTATTCTGTTATGGCTATGACCCATATAACCTCAATGGTGGATTTCTTTTCCGCGATATCTCCCAAGTCGGATGACCTTCAGCCTCATTACCGCAAACGCTATCCATGCGCGCAGGATGGTAGCGGCATGCAAGGCGGCCGCAGCGAACGGGAATAGGTGGCTGTTTTCAAATCGGAACAGTTGGCGGTATTGTCCAGAATCTGCAATCTGGATTGCCCCGTCCCCGGCAGGTACATAGACGTATCCAATTCGGGTGATGAGTGTTGCGGATATGTCTAATTCCCGCCGATTTGCTATCACTGGCCAGGAGGCATGATCTGAGTGCCTATGATGTCCACGCCAGACAAACAAGGCTCCATTCCCCTTGTACTTGGCGCAAGGCGCGCAATGAGAACTGCCGAAATCCCATCACCGATTTGATGATGCCGAAGACGGGTTCTACCGTTTGCTTGCGTAGCCGGTAAATACCGCGACCAGCCTGTGTCTTCAGGCGATGGATCATGCCCTGCATCAGGCTGGCATCTTCCACCAGTGCTTCAGGCTCGGCATGCCGCTGCCGCCAGCCCGGATGGTGATCTTCCTAGGCCACAGCAAGACCAGAACCCAACCTGCTGCTGATCACGTTGAACGATCTGAAATCCGCGTTTATAGCTGACTTTAACCTAACCGCCCAGAATCAGATTGAAGACCTGGCGTAGCAGCGTCAACTCCGTCATCGGCAGGCGCCGCAGCTCACTGATGGGCTTGAAAACGCCATCGTGGAGGGCGATTGCCTCGTGTGGTGCTTCAAATGTCGTGAAGCGGGCGAGGTGGATCTGAATTGGACCGGTGTCGGTAGACAGCCAGGCCTCGAAACCGTCGTCCAGCTCTATCTGGCTGGGATTTATGTTCAATTTCTCCAATACTGCATGCAGTACATCAGTGGGCGTATCGCCGATCTCCGTGGGTGCTGCAACCATACTGGTGTTCTCCGGCAGTGGAGCTGGCAGCATTACACTGTCGTTGATGCGAACGAAGCGCAGGGCGGTACTGTAGCTGTCGAAGTGACAGAAGATCAGGCGATTGCGTTCGAGGAGATCGGATGTGGGCATTGGGTTATTCCTGTTTCGATTGGGGGTGATCGGGTTAGCCGATGGTGATGGTCAACGGTTCCAGCCCGGCAACAGCGGCCTCGATCACGTCGCCTTTCACCACCGGACCCACGCCGGCGGGGGTACCGGTGAAGATGAGGTCTCCGGGAAAGAGTTCGACCTGATTCGACAGGAGATGGACGATCTGCGGAATTTTCCAGAGCATGTCACCGACATCGGCGCTCTGGCGGATTTGACCATTCACCTTGAGTTCGATCTTGCCGCGGGCGATGGTCCCTGAATAGAACTCGGGCGTGATGGCCGTGCAGGGCGCCGAATGGTCGAACGCCTTGGCCATTTCCCAGGGCTGGCCCTTTTCGCGGGCGGCGCGTTGCCGGTCGCGGCGGGTCATGTCCAGACCCACGGCATAGCCGAACACATGGTCATAATCGACCTTGTCCATGGGGATATTTTTGCCACCCTTGTGTAGCGCCACCACCAGTTCTACCTCGGGCTGCAGGTCGGTAGTGCCGGGCGGGTAGGGCAGCACCGAATTATTCTGCAGGATGGCGCTGGCTGGTTTCATGAAAAAGAAGGGTTCGGCATCGGGCGCGGCGCCCATTTCCTGGGCGTGATCGGCGTAGTTCTGCCCGACGCAAAAAATGCGTCGCACCGGGAAAGGGTTGCTGGACATGGCGTCCAGAGTCACGACAGGGGCGGGCGGGAAGGCGTAGTTCATGGACGGGCTCCTGTGCCGGGTGAAATGGCGGGGTAA
>JAKAFG010000057.1 GCA_021818125.1 Pseudomonadota bacterium
CAAGCATGGCGTCCAGTTTCTGCCCTTCCATCTGCTTACGCGGCAGGTCGGCTTCCGATTGCTGAATCATCTGTCGTAGCTGCACCACATCCTGCAGGCCATAGTGCATCCATGCCTCGGCGGGCAGGCCATCGCGCCCGGCACGACCAGTTTCCTGATAATAGGCCTCAATGCTCTTGGGCAGATTCAGATGGCCGACGAACCGGACATTGGGTTTGTCGATGCCCATACCAAAAGCAATGGTGGCGACGATGATCACTCCTTCATCGCGCTGAAAGCGCTGCTGATTGCGGCGCCGTTCGTCGGCGCTCAGGCCGGCATGGTAAGGCAAGGCGTCGAGTCCCTCGCCTTGTAGCCATTCGGCAATTTCTTCCACGCGCTTGCGGGACAGACAGTAAATGATACCCGCCTCGCCGGTGTGGCGGTCGCGGATGAAGCGCAGCAAGGCGTTGCGGGCGCCCTGACTGCCGCTGTGGATGTGGTAGCGGATATTGGGACGATCGAAGGATCGGGTAAAGACGGCGGCCTTCTGCAGCGCCAGTCGTTCGATGATTTCTACGCGGGTTTTCGGGTCGGCAGTGGCTGTCAGGGCGATGCGTGGCACCTGGGGAAAGCGCTCATGCAGCACCCGCAGTTGCAGGTATTCGGGACGAAAGTCGTGGCCCCATTGGGATACGCAGTGGGCTTCGTCAATGGCGAAGAGGTTGATAGTGGCCCGTTGCAACAGGTTGAGGGCGCGTTCCTGGAGCAGTCGTTCCGGGGCGATGTAAAGCAGATCAATGGCGCCCTGCAATAGCGCGTCCTCAGTGGCGCGCACTTCCGCGGGACTGGCGCTGGAGTTCAGGGCAGCGGCAGCGACCCCGGCCTGACGCAGGGCGTTGACCTGATCTTCCATGAGGGCGATCAGCGGTGAAACCACCACCCCTGTTCCTGCTAAGGCGATGGCGGGAATCTGATAGCACAGGGACTTGCCGCCCCCCGTAGGCATGAGCACCAGCGCATCTCTGGCCGCCATAAGGGTCTGGATCACCTCTTCCTGCGGCGCCCGGAAGGCATCATAGCCGAAGGTGTGGCGGAGTATTTCTAATGGCTGCTGTGTGCTGCGGATTGGCATGGTGACTCAGGATAACGGCAAAGGCTGTCCGGACCAAATCAGGTGATCAGCCGTCCTTCTTGCCCCTCTGGCTCGGCGAGTGCGCCGCTGGCAATGATCAGACTGCCATAGACCCAGATCAGCATCGCCATTATCAGTACAACGAAGATGACTAAAAATGCTACCCCTACTACGAATTTGGCAACGAGCGGCACTGCCAGCAATTTCAGCAAAAACCCGATGAGGCCAAGGAAAAGCCCGACGGGGATAGCGGTAATGACCAGCGCGAGCATCATGATCAGCGTGATTACGTAAGGGAAAAAGAGCCAGGCCAGACGATTGCTAAAAATATGTAGCGCGCTTTTTAGCGCCGATTTGGGTGTCGCGCCATAAGCGGCATAGAGCATAAACACATATCCGAAAAAAGTGCCGATCAGGGTGGACACCAGCATTCCAATCCAGAAATCGGGTCGGGTGAAGATGTCCGGTGGCAGGGGATGCCCAGGTGTCACTGACAGCCCGGAAAAAGCCATAAGTATCGAGGCAAGTGCCGCGGGTAGCAGGGACAGTACCCAGGCCTCAGCCCGTCCAATTCCCCACAACAAGTCTCCCGTGGCCCAGTCCTGCCCAGCGATGACCTTGGCGAGCAGGTGGTAGAAGCCCATGCTGATGACATATATCCAAAGATACATGGGGAAGCGCCACAGATCGGCATTGCCTGGGCTGATAGCACCGAGAACGCCATCGGCAATGAATCCGATCATGAGGAGGATCATAAAAATAATGAGGGCTCCGGCGAGGGACTTGAACTGCTGTCGCAACAGTTGCCAGCCACCGATAATGGCACTGCGATAGCTGGGTTGGCCGGGGACGAGGGGGGCGTCGTGCATGGCTGGGTCTCCTGGTGGGGGCTTCTTCACAAGCTGCGCAGTGGGAGTAGCTCACAGTGTAGGTGAAAATTCTGACCACGCGAAGTCGATGTGTACTGTTTTTTAGCCGTTACCTGGTTGTGCAAACATCGGGCAGGATGTCTGATAAATCACGGGCTCTGTGCCATCAATACGCGCGGCGCTGAGTTGGCGGCCCCAGACACAGCCGCTGTCCAGCGCCAGCATACGCGGTTGCACCAGCAGACCTTGGGTGGCCCAATGGCCGCAGATGATGGCGCCAGAGGTCTGCCTTTCAAAAAACCGCTGGTGCCAGGGCGCAAACTCGTGGGCCGTGTCCTTGGGCGGCGTGTTGGGCCAGCTAAAAAAGCCTTTGGCGGTCACATAGCGGGCGCGGGTGAACACGGCGACCCGGAAGCGTTGCGCATCCTCTTCGTTGCGACAATCCTGCCAGCGGTTGGGTGCCGTGGCTGCCCAGAGGGATTTCATAAAACGCCGCCAGTGACGATCGTGCAGCGCGTCCTCGACGGCGTCAGCATGTCCTCGCGCTGTTGCCACATCCCAGTCAGGATGGATGGCGGCGTGGACCATGGTCCAGCCCAGTTGCGGATCAGTATGCAGCAACGGGCCACTACGCAACCACTCCATCCATTCGTCTGCCTGGGGATCGGCTAGCAAAGGGGCGAGGGTGTCACTTTTTTTTGCCGGGGTGACGCCCGCCCAGCGGGCGAGTGCGTATAAATCATGATTGCCGAGGACGATCTGCACTCGGTCGCGCCAGGCGTAAAGTCGGTTGATGACAGCGTGGCTGTCCGGCCCCCGGTTGACGAGATCGCCGGCCAGCCAAAGCCGATCTGTTTGCGGTGCAAAGCCAATTTGCTCCAACAGAGAGCTAAAGGGCGCATAGCAACCTTGCAGGTCGCCCATGGCGTAGATGGCGGTCATATTTTAGAGCGTGACGACCTGATCAGAAAGCTTCATCTGGCGAACCAGGGTTTTCATGCTCGCTACTTTAATACCGGGAATCAAGGTCCGATTTTCGGCTGCATGCAGCCACTCGAGGCCAATCACATGAATTTCGGCACCCAACTCTTGAACCTCTGCGATGAGGTCGTGGTGGACACGCTGCCTCTCTCCCAGATTTTCCGAGTGTAGCGCTAGTGATGCGGCTTCTTCGGCAAGAAATATACTGACCCCAATGCCATCGGCGAGGGCGGCCGCTGCCATGCGCAGGCCTTGGAGAACGGGATTGCCGCTGGCGTCCGGATGGGATTTGATGAGAATGGTCCAGTGCATGGTCTTTATGCTCTTTGCTATCTATGGTTCTTCAAAAGCTTGCAGGTTTGGCGTCCCGCTTTGATGTAGGCATATAAGCTTAGCATAAAAATGCCCCGAGGGAGATTTTGTCTGCGCGGCTCCTTGGCCCGCTTGACCCTTGTCGTAGTCACCGATATAAATCGGTCTTGGAGATATCCAATGGAGAACAACGATGCGACTATGGCTGCGGAGCGTGTTGTTTATGGCGTGGTGTCTGGTCGCGGTATTCGCTAGCCTGCCTATGGTAGACCAAATGGGAATGCCATTTGAGTGATGCGGCGGCCATAGCGATTGCCGCGTCACGCCAGCCACCCGCACGCTGGCTGGCGACGCTTATGGCGGCCGCTGTGCTGGTTTTTCTGTTGGCGCCCTTTGCGGCGCTGGTTTTTGCGACAGACTGGCATGATTTCCAGTTCGCTCCAGGTGATCTCGGCGCCATTCGGGTTTCTCTGTTTTACAGTGCCCTGGCCCTGGCGCTGGTGGTGCTGGCGGGGACGCCACTCGCCTGGTGGCTGGCGCATTATCATTACCGCGGCAAATGGCTGGTGGATGCGTTGCTGTTGCTGCCGCTGCTGACGCCGCCCCTGGCCATGGGTATTTTGCTGAGTTCCTTCTACGGACCCTATTCACCGGTGGGCGGCTTGTTCAGTCAGGCGGGGCTCTATCTGACGAATACCGCACCAGCCTTTGTGCTGGCACAGATCTACGGGGCCATGCCCTACTATGTGCTGGCAGCGCGGGCAGCCTTCGAGGGGGTGTCTGAAGAACTGGAGCAGATCAGCCGTACCCTGGGACGCAACCGCTGGCAGACCTTCTGGCGGGTGACACTGCCTCTGGCGCGTCTGGGGCTGACGGCCGGGGTGGCGCTGGCCTGGGTGCGTGCCATGGGGGAGTTCGGCATCGTGCTCATCGTGGCGTATTTCCCGCAGGGTATTCCGGTCAAACTTTGGGTTAATCTGCAGGATGTCGGGCTGAGTGCGGTTTACCCCCTGCTCTGGGTGTTCTTTCTGGTCGCGGTGCCTTTACCTTTGTGGCTAGGGCTGCGCTCGCGCCGACAGGGGATATTCTGATGGCGTTGCGCTGAAATTTATGGAAATTCGCTATCTGTTGGAAAAGCCGGTCACGCTGGATATTCAGATGCGAGTGCGGGATTTCACCGTCCTGCTCGGTCTTTCCGGAGAGGGCAAGACTATGCTGCTCAAGGCCATCGCCGGTTTGATTCCGGCGCGTGGGCATCCTTTCGGTGGCCTTGCTGCCGAGCGGCGTCCCATCGGCTATTTGCCTCAGGGTTATGCGCTTTTTCCGCACCTGCGGGCTTGGGAAAACGTCGCCTTTCCGCTGCCCAGAGGCGCAGGCCGCCGCGCACAGGCTATGGATTTGCTAGCGCGCGTGGGGCTTGTCGATCTGGCAGAGCGTTATCCGGCGGCCCTCTCCGGCGGGCAACGCCAGCGGGTGGCGCTCGCTCGCGCTCTGGCCCGGCGTCCTGAGCTGCTGCTGCTGGACGAGCCTACCTCGGCGCTGGACATGGCCACCCGCGACGAAATTCTGGACGAACTCATCCGTGAGGTCCACGACTTTGGGGTGCCAGTGCTGGCGGTGAGTCATGATCCGCACCTGGCGATGCTCGCAGATCACATGGCGGTGTTGCTGGATGGGCGTATTGCGCAGGAGGGGCCTCCCCGTGCGGTGTTTGCGCGACCCGCCACTATGGGAGTGGCGCGTTTGCTGGGGTTTCGTAATTTCCTGGCGGGGCGCATTGAGGAAATAGAGGGAGCCGGAATGGTGGTGGCAGGAGCAGGAGCCGACTGGCGTTTACGTACCGGCTTGCAGCACGGCATGCATCCGGGTATGGCGGTGACGGTGGCCATTCGTTCCGAGGATCTCGTGCCGGGCGACTCTCTGGGCGGCTCAGCGCCGAATGCCCTGAAATTGAAGGTCGTGAGCCTCCGGGAGGAGGGTGTTGCCTTGCGTGTCAGAATGGAAGGGGCTTTATCTTTGGACATGCTGTTACCACGCTTGCAGTGCGAAGGCAGGTCTCTGGCGTTAGGCACAGAGCTGTGGGTGCAAGTGGCACCAGAGCATGTCCACGTGATGGCAGAGTAACGTAGGCCACGCGTCCCCATTTTCGTAGTGTCGGGTGGTTTTTTGCAATCCATTGATATTGACAGGGTTGGGCGTTAGCGCCAGAATACGCGACTTCATTTCCCGCAGACGCGGGATTGTAGATATGGAGAGTAAAAGTTGGCCAATACAGCTCAGGCGCGCAAGCGCGTATTACAAAATGAAAAGCGGCGCTTGCACAACGCTAGTCTGCGCTCGCGCTTGCGCACCTATGTGAAGGGTGTGCTGAAGGCCGTACACCTTGGTGACCAGGAACAGGCACGCAGCGCGTTGCGCGCCGCGGAATCGGTCATCGACAAGACCGTTGGCAAGGGTGTGGCACACCGCAACATGGCGGCCCGCACCAAGAGCCGACTCTCGGCCCGCGTTAAAGCGATGGGTAACATCGCTCAGTAAAGGCAGGTAGACGCATCCCGCAGTCCAAGCGGGATACCGAGCAGAAGAGGCGATCCGGTTGTGTGGATCGCCTCTTTGCTTTTATGTGTGGCGAACGCGCTTATCAGGTTTTGCCGAGCATCTCCCGCAGACGGGCGAAAGCGGCAGTGGGGTCCATTTCTTCTTCGGGGTTCTGGTCGCCCTGCCAGTCCAGGTGCTCTTTAGGGATCTCCCGGAGGAAGCGGGAGGGTTCCGGATGGACGTCCTGGCCGTAGCGGCGGCGTTTGCGACAGAGACTCAGAGTCAGGCGGAAGCGGGCGCGGGTCATGCCCACGTAAAAGAGGCGGCGTTCTTCCTGAATCTGCTCCGGGGTTTCGCTGTTGCGGTGGGGCAGCAGTTCTTCTTCGGCACCGACCAGAAACACCTGCGGGAATTCCAGCCCTTTGGCAGCGTGCAGGGTGGACAGGCGCAGCACATCGCGGTCGTCGTCCTCCTCGCGCTCCAGCACGTTGAAGAGCATGAGGCGGTTGAGGATCTCCGCGAGGGTTTGCGGGCCTTCGTCCTGGTCCTGCAGGCGCTGCATCCAGTTCAGGAGTTCCTGAATATTCTCCCAGCGGCGCCCCGCCTCTTTTTCGTCACCTTCACTCTGTAGATACTGCAGATAGCCGATTTCCTCGGGTAGGCTCTGCAAGGCCGGGATAAGTTCAGCTTTGTCCACCTCACCAGCCTTGAGATTCACCCAGCCGGCGAAGCTGCGCAGGGCCGTGCGCGCCTTGTCGGGCAGCTCCAGCGCGTCTTCCCAAAGCGCGGCGAAGAGCGAGGAATTACGCTCTTTGGCGAAGGCGCCCAGGCGTTCCAGGGTGCCGCTGCCGATGCCCCTGCGTGGCGTGTTGACCGCACGCAGGAAAGCGGGATCATCGTCAGGGTTGACCAGGAGCCGCAGATAGGACAGAAAATCCTTGATTTCACTGCGTTCAAAGAAGGAGAGGCCGCCGGATATCTGGTATGGAATCCGGGCATTGCGCAGGGCCGCTTCAAAGGGGCGGGCCTGATGGTTGCTGCGGTACAGAATGGCGTAATCGCGGTATTCACCCTGCCGCTGAAAGCGGTCGCGGAGAATGGCATTGACCACTTGCTCCGCCTCGTCGGCCTCATTGGCGCAGCGCAGGGCGCGGATGCTGTGGCCATCGCCCAGCGTGCTCCACAGGCGCTTTTCGAAGAGGTGCGGATTTTGCGCAATGACCGCATTGGCGGCCTGGAGAATGCGGCCGGTGGAGCGATAGTTCTGCTCCAGTTTGACGATTTTGAGGTTGGGGAAATCCTGCGCCAGCCGATGCAGGTTGTCGGCAGCCGCACCCCGCCAGGAGTAGATGCTCTGGTCGTCGTCACCCACCGCCGTCAGGTTGTGACGGGTGCCCAGCAGACTCTGCACCAGACGGTACTGTGCGCCGTTGCTGTCCTGATATTCATCCACCAGCAGGTAGCGGATACGATCCTGCCAAGCGTGACGGGCTTCTGCGTGGTCTTGCAGCAGGCGGGTGGACAGGAGGATGAGATCATCCAGATCCACGGCGTTACAAGCACTGAGGGAGCGCTGATATGAGGCGTATATATTGGCGGCCTCCTGGCCAAGACGGTCATCCGCATGCGCTTCCTCGGGAAAGAAACCGTCATTCTTGAAACGGGAGATACGTGCCTGGATGGCTTCGGCGAGATCGCTGGGGCCGTTGGCCTCGCGGAGCAGGTTACGGACCATCCCTAAGCTGTCGCCAGGGTCAATGACGCTGAAGTTGCCGCGATAACCCAGGCGCTCGATGTCTTTGCGCAGGATTTGCAGACCGAGATGATGAAAGGTAGAGACCATCAGGCCGCGGCTGTTATGGCCTTGCAAAGCCTCGGCGACGCGGCTTTTCATCTCCCGTGCGGCCTTATTGGTGAAGGTCACGGCGCAGATGTGTTTGGGGGCAACCTGCTGCTCGCGGATGAGATGGACGATTTTCCGGGTGATGACCCGGGTCTTGCCCGATCCGGCCCCTGCCAGCACCAGCAAGGGACCGTGGATGTGTTTTACAGCTTCCTGCTGTGGTGGATTGAGCTCAGCCATGGGCATTATGCAGATGCAACGTGCAGCAGTTAATTATCGGCTGCCAATGTGGTTTTAGGCGATTCGGAGAATCCACCCTTATAGGCCCACCAAATCACCAGCGGGCCGAGAATGATCATGGGCACGGATAAGACCTGACCCATGGTGTAGGGACCGAAGACAAAGCCCAACTGAATATCCGGCTGCCGTGCGTATTCCGCGATGAAACGGAAGATGCCATAAAAGAGGACAAACATGCCGCCAACGGCACCGGCAGGTCGCGCTTTGCGGCTGTAGATGGCCAGAATCAGCAGGAGCAGAACGCCCTCCAGCAGAAACTCGTAGAGTTGCGAGGGTTGTCGGGGTTGCGGACCACCGGAGGGGAAGACCATAGCCCAGGGCAGGTGACTGACGCGACCAAAAAGTTGATCGTTGATAAAGTTGGCGAGACGCCCCAGACCCAGCCCGATGGGCACGGCCGGCGCGATGAAATCCAGCGTAGGCAGAAAGGCATGTTGCTCATGGAGTCGCGCAAATGCCCAGCAGGCGATGACGACCCCCAGGAGGCCGCCGTGAAAGGACATGCCGCCATCCCAGATGGCCAGCATTTTTATGGGATTGGCGAGATAATAGGGGAGGTTGTACCAGAGCACGTAACCCACCCGGCCACCCAGTATGGCGCCGACGGCCACATAAAATTCCAGATCGACGACCTGCTCTTTGCGCCAGTTCCAGTGCGCCATGCGACCGCGCCGGATGAGCCAGACGGTGGCGATAACAAAGCTGATGATCTCCAGCAGACCATACCAGTGGATGGTGATGGGGCCAAGCTGGAAGCCGACGGTGTTGATATCTGGAAAATGCAGCATGAGGGTCCTCGTAAATTTAGGCCACCATGGCGGAGCCCTGCGCTTCTGTCAAGGTGACATCGTGGGCTTAGGCATGTCGACTGGGTCTCCAGCGGTTACCTTTGGGTGCCGGACGTCTCTTGTAAATAGATAGAGCCCTAAGTATAAGTACTCTAATAATCTGGGCGGCTAAAAATACCGGAGGAATTCATGAGCAAAGACCTGTTGCAGGAAGCGTTTGCCTTGGCCCTGCATGACAGCGCCCGGGCCTGGCGCCACGCGCTGGATCGTCGCCTGAAGGGTCTCGGACTGAGCCAGGCGAGCTGGATGAGTATCGCTTTCCTGGCGCGGGCCGAAACCCCCCTGACCCAGACCGAGCTGGCAAATCGTCTCTCGGTGGAAGGACCGACGGTGGTAGCCATGGTGGACCGGTTACAACGCGCTGGATTGGTACGCCGCGAGATCGCTCCGGAAGACCGGCGTATCCGACGGGTGTTGCTGACGCCCGAGGGGCGGACCGTGTATGCGGAGGTGAGGCGTGTCGCCGGTGACTTCCGCCGCGAAATGCTGGATGGTCTGAATGCTGCAGAATTGCAGCAAGCGACGGAACTCCTGCAGCGTTTGCAGCGCTTTACCGAAGAATCCTCCCGATGACCGTGGAAAGCGCCGCAGTCGCTACGGAGGGATTGAACCGGCCCCTCATTACGCTGTCCATCATGCTGGCCACCATCATGCAGACCCTGGACGGCACCATCGCCAACGTGGCCCTGCCGCACATGCAAGGCAGCCTGTCTGCATCTCTGAACCAAATCGGCTGGGTGCTGACCTCTTATATTGTGGCGGCGGCCATCGCCACACCACTGACCGGCTGGCTCTGTGACCGTTTTGGTCAGCGTACCGTCTTTCTGGCCTCGGTACTGGGATTTACGCTGGCCTCCATGTGGTGCGGTATTTCTACTTCGCTGGGGGAAATAGTCGTTGCGCGGGCGCTGCAGGGTGTCTTCGGAGCGGCGCTGGTGCCGCTTTCGCAAACCGTCCTGCTCGACATCAACCCCCGGGAAAAGCAGGGTTCCGCCATGGCCCTGTGGGGCATGGGGGTGATGGTCGGGCCGATCATCGGGCCGACGTTGGGCGGGTGGCTGACGGATACGATGGGCTGGCGCTGGGTATTTTTCGTCAATGTGCCGGTGGGGATCATGGCGTTTATGGGAATCTGGAAATCCTTCCCCAGGGATTCGGCACTGCGGCGGATGCACTTTGATATGGCGGGATTTGTCAGCCTGAGTCTGGCCATCGGGGCCTTGCAGTTGTTGCTGGATCGCGGACAAGAGCAGAACTGGTTCGCTTCGGTGGAAATCTGGATAGAAGCCTATATTGCCGGGTTCGCGGCCTTATATTTCATCTATCATACTTGGCGCACACCCTTTGACCGTTCCTTCTTTGTCAACTGAACATGGGTATCTCAAG
>JAKAFG010000058.1 GCA_021818125.1 Pseudomonadota bacterium
GGGTGTTCACGACGTCATTGTCGATGGCGGCCTTGAGGGTGTCGAGATCCACATATTTCTCTTCGTCCCGCAGTTTGTGGTGCAGCTCTACAGAAACCTGCTGTCCATAGAGATCGGGGCTGTCCGCATCCAGACAGTGGGCCTCCAGTACCATCTGTTTGCCGCCGACGGTGGGGCGCAGACCGATACTGATGGCGGCGATCCAGTTTCCTTTCGGACTCAACAGGCGTCCGGCAAAGATCCCTTTGACCGGCACCGGGCGGCGATTCAAAGGGATATTGGCGGTAGGAAAGCCCAGTTCACGGCCCAGATGATCGCCATGCACGACCCGTCCACAGAGGGCATAGGGACGTCCCAGCCAAACCGCCGCTTGTGTTAAGTCTCCGGTCTGTAAAAAAGCACGGATGCCGGTGCTGCTCACCCGTTGGCCGTCGAGCAGAAAGGGGGGCTGCTCTTTCACCGAAAAGCCATACTGCTGTCCGAAGCGGATGAGCATGTCCAGATCTCCGTGCCGTCCCGCCCCAAAGCGGAAGTCGTGGCCGACGCTCAGCAGCCCGCAACGCAATTGTTTGACCAGTATCTGAGTAATGAAATCCTCAGCGGACAGGTTGGCCAGTGCCTGATTAAAGGGCAGGCAAGTGATGTTTTGTACCCCGTTTTGGCGGAGTGCTACCACCTTCTCGCGCAGGCTGCTAAGGCGTGGTGGCGCGTCCGTACCCCGGAAAAACTCTCGGGGGAGGGGCTCGAAGGTGAGGACCGCCGTCGGTAGCCCACTTTCCCGCATGGTCCCCAGTAGTGCCTGATGGCCGCGATGCACCCCATCGAAATTGCCGATGCTGACCGCCTGGGTTGCCTCAGCGGTGCGGGTGATACGGTGATGGAGAGAGAGGAAGGGGTGCATGCGCCTCAGTGAGTCCGGGTTTGCCAAAAAACGCCGTCATCTTAGCGTAAAAATGTGGATTACCCTAGATTGGGGCGTAGTCCGCCTTCCTCACCGCTCCTCCCCCTCGCCGGAAGCCGCCCAACCGGGTTGATGCGCCTGCAATAGGTCCGACAGAGGGCGGCGCTGACCAAATCCCTGGTCGTGGCCATGATAGAAGCCCAAGGCTACTTCAGGGTATCTCCAGCACAAATAACCGTCGCCGGTATCAAAATCCACCAGCCACAGTCCGGAAACGACCACACCCAGCCTTTCCATCTTGTTGATCCAGCGCTGAACAATCTCTTCGTAGTGGCCCTCGTGCCGGGCCAATGCCGCGCGGTTTTCCATGTCGGTGCGCATGGACTCCAATACTGGAGCCAACTCGTCGTGCGCTTGGGCGGTAATAAAACGCAGCAGGGGGAAAATGGCTTCTGCCTCGTGCAGGGTGAACACCCTTACTTGGCCGGGTCGTTGAATGGCGAAGACCGCATCACCATGTCCGTGTGGTCCGTCTGACTCAGACATGGGAAGACTTCCGTCGGTATAAATCGCGTAACTCCCGAATGCCGAGCCACCATCCACCCATAAGGTATAAGACGGCAGCGAGAACCACTAGGCCGAGCACCCGCAACAGCCGTTCCCAGAGGGGCAGCGACAGCCAAAGGGCAGCATCTCCCCGCAACCACAGCAAGACGATCCCCATGAATAGGGCTAAACCTGCGGTTTTCAGCAGGAAGACCCACCAACCCGGCTGTGCCTGATAAACCCCGTCGTGGCGCAAACGACGCCAGAGCATAAAGGCGTTGACCAGCGCCGCCGTACTGGTCGCCAGAGCCAGACCCAGTTGCTGCAACGGCCAGGCCAGGATAAGACTGATACCCATGTTGACGGCGACACTGATCATGCCGAAACGCACCGGTGTGCGTGTGTTCTGATGGGCATAGAAGGCGGGCGCGAGCACCCTCGCAGCAATGATCGGCAGGATACCGAGGCCATAACCTATCAGGCTCAAGGTGCTTTGCCGGGCATCTTCCGCCGTGTAGGCCCCATAACGAAACAGGCTGATCAGCAAGGGCTGCGCGAGAATGAGCAGGCCGACGGTAGCAGGCAGGCCAATGAGCCAAGTCAGACGCAAAGCCCAGTCCAGCGTTTGCGGGAATTGCGGCGAACGCTCTGCCGCCTGCCGCGAGAGCAGCGGCAGCACCACCGTCCCCAGCGCTACTCCAAAGACGCCCAAAGGAAACTCCACCAAACGATCGGAATAATACAGATAAGACACCACATTGCCACCCACTAAAGAGGCGAGAATGGTGTTCAGAAACAGGTTAATCTGTGCTACCGACGCGCCAAAAGCTGCGGGTCCCATCAGCCGCAGTAATTTGCTCACGCCGGGGTCGCGGCGGCGCAGGCGCGGCCAGTGCAGGTGCCCGACCCGTTTGAGTGCGGGCAGTTGAAAAAGTAACTGCACCACGCCGCCGACGAATACACCCCAGGCCACTGCTACGGCGGGTTGTTGCAGGTGAGGCGCCCAGAGGACGGCTGCGGCGATGATGCTGAGATTCAGGAAGACCGGCGTAAAGGCAGGCACCGTAAAATGCCCGTAGGTATTGAGTACACCGCCGGCTAGCGCTACCAGCGAAATAAAGAAAAGGTAGGGGAAGGTGATACGCAGCAGCTCTACGGTGAGGTGAAACTTGTCCGGATTGGCCGCGAAACCGGGCGCGATGGCATAGACAACGGCACTGGCACTCAGTATCCCAACGATGGTGACGACCGCCAGGGTAAGGGCCAGCCAGCCCGCCACGTCGGCGACAAAAGCCTGAGTCTCCTCGATAGAGCGTGTCGCCCGATATTCCCCCAGCACTGGGACGAATGATTGAGAAAACGCCCCTTCACCGAACAGACGCCGGAACAAATTCGGGACACGGAAAGCCACAAAAAACGCATCGGCCATTTCGCCCGCGCCAAAGAGCCGCGCCAGAATCACGTCGCGGGCAAAGCCCAATAGGCGTGACACCATGGTATTGCTGCCTACCTTGAGCACGCTGCGCAGGGGGTGGTGACTGGTCATGAGCGCGAAGAATATAGGGGATCGGGGTTCATCGGTGGATGATGGCACGCTGCCAGGGACGCGCCAAGAGCACACCGCAGCGTGCCGGCAAGTAGTGTACCCATTTTATACGGTGGTTTGGCGTTGCTCAGGTCGAATCATATTTTGCATAAGTTCCTCAAGTCCCTCTTCCAAGGTTACTTGCGGCCTCCCCAAGTGCTCAAGCATAGCCCCGTTTTGCGCGACCGACTGGCGGATGTCCCCGGGAATGTCGGGTACGTGGCTTAGTGCGACTTGGCCCCCGAGTATCTGTGCCATGACCTCCGTTAGCCGTCGGATGGTGACAGCCTGTCCCCCAGCGACATTAAGCACCCCGACGTAATCACTAAATAATGCGGCGACATTCGCTCGCGCGACATCACGGACATGGATAAAGTCCCGCTCCTGTAAGCCATCGCCACGTATCGTCAATGGCCGACCCGCGAGGATCATGTGAATAAATTTCGTAATTACCCCGCTGTAGGGAGAAGCTGGATTCTGCCGGGAACCATAAACATTAAAGTAACGAAGCCCAAGCTGCGATGTGCCGTGCAGGCGTGCATAGAGGGATGCGTATTGCTCGTTAATGATTTTCTCCAATCCATAAGGGGAGATGGCACTGACCGGACTGGTCTCCCTGATCGGCAATTCGACAGGTTCGCCATACACTGCCGCGGATGACGCATAAACCAGGCGAGCATCGACCTTGTGCGCGGCATCCAGAACGGTCAGAAATCCCAAAATATTCTGTTGGCAGGATTGAATGGGGTTGTCGACACTGTTTTGCACGGATACCTGCGCTGCGAGATGAAGCACGTGACTGACACCGTCAGCGGCGGCCTGCACGATTCTGCGGTCGAGAATGTCACCATGAATAAACCGCAGTTGGTCGCTTTTGGGTAAGTTACTCCGACTGCCTGCAGAAAGGTTGTCCAGTACGCGTACTTGATAGCCGGATTCGAGCAATAGCTCCACGGTATGCGAGCCTATAAACCCGGCGCCACCGGTGACAAGAATCGGTGTAGATCCAAAATTCGATACAGGCATTGCAGCTCTCCTTCTGCTTTTCTGTGAGTGTTCATGGCGGTTAACGGTAATCGTTTCTCATGAAGGTTTCATATTCTATTTCCGCGAAGTCATAGTTCAATAGTCCAAGACCAGTAATGTCGGTGATAAGAAGAGAAAACATGAAACCAGCACCATATAAAAACGGGCCACTCCAAAGGGTAAATCCAGTGAATAGTATGTTACCTATTAAAAAAATACTGACGAGGGAAAATATGCGCCCACGGCGATCGAGATAGAAATAAACATTAAGGATGCTCATAAATAAAAGTTGCAGGCTGACCCCGATAATGTCAAATTCAAATATCCTGACATAGTTTTGAGAATACCCTAAGGTTGCCATAATTTGCGCTGCGAAAGCGATGCTCAAAAGGATTATTACGCCTTGGACCTTGGCGATATCCAGAAATCCGCGCCGCGCGGCCTCAATCATGGCATTTTTAGCGAGGGCAATTTCCGCATAAACGGCTCCGCCGCGAATGGCGCTATAGAAGTTATCGTAAGCTTCGACAAAGTCCGTCTCTAACCGTAGGAGAAATACCGCAAGCCCGGGAACGATGAGGAGATAAGAGAGAAAGATGGGAACATCATACACGGGTGATGCTCGCAATGGACCAATAATGGGACCGCTGGTATCCGGGTAAAACCAAAACATGATTTTATCTGCCCAGATGCCCATGTTAAAAATAAGGCCAATAGGAATAAGCGACCAAAACGGTTTTCGGTTGTGAAATAACGCGGGGGACAGATCTGCTGACCCCGGATATTGAAGAATCACTAACGCGCCCAGGGACAGGAGCAGCAGCACTTGCCCGATATCGAAGGCTAACAGATATCCGTCAAGACCGTAACGCCGCAGTAGTACGCCAATGCCAACCACGCTCGCGTAAGCGATAAAATAGGAAACCAGTAGCCCTTTATAGTTTTTGATGCTGCTGGCCATAATGGTCAGTATCCAGATATTACAAAGTTCCACGAAGCCAACTTCCATGAGAATGATATAGCTTTCACTCTCATTTCTGAAAAACAATACCCCAACGAGTAACGCGAATAGTGCGGCTACTAGGGTAGTAAGTGCGAGCATGGCCATCAGCGCACCGATGACCATCACCTGACGGCGCGCAAAAATGATATCGGCAATGAAGCGCGTAAAAATTAACTGACCAAGTCCCGTAACAATCAGGGAAAAAGCAATCAGGTAGGTGACCGATACCTGAAACTGAATGACGGGCAGGTGGCTGGACGTCATGGCTAAGGAAAAAATGCCCATCAGTAATACCCCGACAATCGATAATATCCAGGGCCCAGAAGCAATCACCCCCGCATAGGCATATCCTTGAAGCAGGCCAAAATAGCTATCATTACGAAGAATTCGGCGCAGTTCGAAGCCTATTCCTGCCATGTCTCGTCCTTTCCCTTCAGTCCGTACAGCGCCTGATACGCGGCGAACATGTGATTCTCCTGATAAAATCGTTCGACGCGCGCGATCGCGGCGGAGCTCATCTCTGTCCATATCTCGCGATGATACAAAACCTTTTGAATGGAAGCCGCCAGCGCATTCGGATTGGCGATTGCGACGATCTCCCCCGCCGATCCGATTTCCCGGTCTTCTGGTGACTTGCCAAGAATCAGCTCACGGCATGACCCAACATCGGTGGCGATGACAGGTATGCCGGCGGCAAAACTTTCGAGCACTGCAAGAGGTAAACCTTCGCTGATCGAGCTCAGTACGCTCAGGCGGATGCCGCCAAGTATCTCTACGGTGGACTGGTAACCAAGAAACTGCATCTGTGCGTCTAAACGCAGATGCCGGATCAGTAACTGACACTCCCGAAAATAGTCTGGATCTTCTTCTTCAGGGCCGACGATCCACGCGCGTATATCTGGGTCACGATCGGCCAGTAGTCTGACGGCACGAATATAAGTTTTAATGTCCTTGATAGGTACGACACGACCGATGAGGGCGATAATGTTGCCGGTATCAGAAAATGCGTGGCGGGCGGGGGAAAAAGTGGGAACAGAAACACCATTAGGGATCGTGGAAAGCTTGGCGAGCGGGGCACCGTCCTTGATTTGCAGCTCGCGTGCGCCAACGTACAAGCTGACAATATGATGGGCTTCCTGATAGGCGACTCGCGCCAAAATCTCAAAAAAGCGAATCCAGAGCTCTCGGATGTGGCTGATGGCATCTCCTTTTTCAAGGAATCTGCCTTTATCGTTGATCCATTGTGCAAGCATAAGATCGATCCGCCTTTCTTTAGTATAAATGCCATGCTCAGAAACAATCAATGGTCCTTTCTGGCGATACGCCAGCAAAGCACCTAAATAACCGGCATATCCCGTGGATGCGCTGTGATAAATTTTTGCGGTCGGAGCGTTTTCAACGATTCTTTTCAATAGCCACAGTGGAGAGTGCATACCGCGTAGCGTCCAGAAGTAGTCGATGAAGGCAGGCTTATCTTCGATTTTTTGATAAGATTCCAGAAAAAAATCCCAGACAGCATGGTCGTGCATAAACTGTTCTTCAGTGGTACCCATGCTATCGACAAGGTTTTGTATATCTATGCCGGAGGCTTCCGACAGGACTCCCTGTCGGAAGTTCGCATGAGCGGCACGGATTTTCTCTACGTCTGGCACTGCATGCGGATGCCGGGGTGCGCGCATATTTTGGGCGTCATAGAGGAAATGCTCTTCGTAGTGCAAAACGTTATCCGCTATGATGTACTTTTGGCCGTCATAGTCATCGCGGGCGCTGCCCAGAAAAATCACCCCAAAGTGCAGGTCTGGAAACCCGTGTAAAAGCCGGTTCACCCATGAAGAAACACCGCCACGAACATAGGGGTAAGTCCCTTCAAGGAGGAACAATACATCGAGGGATTTTGCCGGTAAGTCGGTTTTCATTTCTGAGCATCCTGCCAGAGCCTGGCACAGGCCCCATAACGCGGCGAAAGGCGAAGTGCTCCGAGACGATTTAATAAGGTGCTGACCTCAGCAAGGTTACCTTGCCGGTATCGGGTTGCCGCGAGGTATGGGGCAATAACGACTTCCGGAACCCCTTTTTCTTGAGCCAGGAGAAAGAGCTCGGCTGCGGGCTGAAGCTTCCCTTGTTCTAGGGCGTCCAAACCCTGCAGGAAAGTCATCGATGCGCTGCTATTCTCAGGTAGGTTGTGCGACTCCACAAATGATGTCGTCTGATGGGGAGCAGGTGCGCTTCCTCTGACGTCCTGAGATTGCTGATGGGCAATATTCCACATGATCCAGGCTTGGTGTTCAAGTAAGGTTTGGCGGACGGCAGGGTTGCTGTTTCCTTCCAGTCGGTTTTCCAGGTCGATCAGCAGCATGGTGTTTTTATGTTCGCGTAGGTCTAGCGCACTATAGGCCAGCAGACGGACTTCTTCTGCCGGATCGCTGAGCGCACTGCTCAGGAGCCGGTATTGCTCATTATAATGTGCCCCCGTAATTTGAGATACGGCACGGATACGTTCACTGTCGTTAATCGAAAAACGTAATCGTGCTGATATGCTACCCATTGCGGCGCCCGAAAACTCTAACGGTAATTCGCCAATATATTCAGGGATAAGCACTGTCTGGGTGGCCGGTCGTATTGTTTTGTGTTCTGCAATCCTAAAATAAATGGCATAACTTATGGCAATAAGTGGTCCGAAAAGCGGAATAAAAACACCAAGAATAACCGTGGTTATTATGACGAAATAATTCTGCCTTCCGCTGTGCCGTGGAAATATAATAAAAGCAATTAACAGTCCAATGAGGAGATATGTGATATAAGGTATAGAGAGCAAAAGATCGAAGCCTAAGCTCATGGAGCACGCTCTGCTGACAGGATTGTGTGAAGCAACGCAGACGGACTCTTTCCGCCAACGGCGTAGTCGCAGATGGAGGTACAGTGGGTATGCCAATCTTCGCCGAAGCGATCCTTCATTTCCAGACTCACCCGTGCCATATGGCCTTCAATGCTTGCTGCGCCGGAGAAGGGCAGCAAGAAAAGTATCCGTACCGATTTCTCCGCAGTGTATTGCCATACGATGTCGAGGCCCCGGCACAGCGTACAGAGATATCGGGAGAGTGTCCCTGAGTGCTCATCGGGGTTGAGCGTGTAAACCAGAAGCATGCTTTTTACATGGTACTGCGTGCTTAGTTCTGTTAGGATGGTGAGCTCTACGGCGAAATCATCCGGACAGTCTGGCCATTCGCGAAGGATGTCCAGACTTTTTTCTATGGCCATATTGTGGTTGCAGAAATAACGAAAAATAACCCCTATGACGCGGATATTATCTTCGTCTAAAGAGAAAAATGATATATCCGAGACGGCAAGTATGATCTGGTGGTTGTGCTGGATATCGTCGAAAAGATAGGTCGCCAGGTAATGCTCTGCCTGTGTGGGACCCAAATCTACCAGAGAACGACTCTCTTGACGTTCAATTGCACTTATATACACCGGGTCCGCAGGCTGGAACGGCCCCATATTGCCAATCTTCGCCACTTCCAGTGGCGTGTGATGATCGCTTTTAATATAGATTCCAGCGGACTGTACACCGCAGGTCTGATTAAGCAAATATAGAAACTGATCACCGAGATCCTTGTTAAATACCCCACCGGAAATGACGGCGTTCTGTTTAAGCTCCTGTAGCGCTGAGCGCAGAGAAATCGGCCTATAAATCAGGTTTTGTTCAAGTCGTTCTTGCGAAATTTGTGCAACATACAAGTCATCTGTCAGTCGCGTCATCCGCTCCTCAAGAATTCCAGTACGAGCTTCGTTGCGGCGTCGGCGGGAAGTCCAGATATCCGAATATTCTCCGCATATCAGGGTGAGGATGGTCAGGCCAGTAAATGCCGGAAGCCATTCTCCGGAGGGCTCCGGCATCCAGAGGAGACTGGTCATGAGAATCAGCACCGCAAGAAGTCCCGGAGCGACCCCATAGCGCAATGCCACCAGCGTTGGCGCGAGCCATAGCCAAGGAAACGATTCATCGAGAAACAGCGGATCCTGCGGATGCCACAGGAATGACAGGGCTAGTGCCACCACAGGGATGGCAATCGCCTCTATCCAGGGCATCCAGTGTCGGCGAGTAGCCATCATCGATCGAGCGCGCGGTCAATGAGGCGACTTATAATCCGTTGCGCCAGATTGCTGGTGCCGGTCTGCGAAATCTCGCCCCCACTCGCGCTGGCGACACCACGCCAGATGACCTTGTTGCTGTGTAAATCCACAATCCAGAGTGTCATGCTTACGACTGGCTTGGCGTTGATGCCCGCCCGATAATTCCATTCGTCCACGGAACCGCTGAGTGCATAATTTGCTCCGGTGTTGTGTGCGCTGCGCAGAGCCTCTTCATAGCGTTTTTTCCAGTCTCCGCCCAACAGTTCCTGAGTACGCGTGCCGTTGGGCAGGCTACCAACGACGGTTTCACCATCGGCCTGGAGAATCGCGGCTGCCATGGATGCCGCACGATCGTTGGCCATGGGTGTTTCGGTGTTGTTGGCGAAGGGCAGCACACTCCAGGAGGACTGTTTATTCAGTTCGGGATGCTTGGCACTTTTGATGTCCAAATTCGCGCACCCGACCATCATTAGAACCAAAGGAATCGATAGCAGCAGCTTTTTCATGTAAGGCCCTCTCTATGGCGGAGATATATCTAACCGAATTTTATGGCGTGAAATAATAGGTGTAGCTTAAATTGACTTCCCGCTGATTCAATGCAAGCGCATTACCACCTTGCCCCTGGCTGTAAGACAGGCTCAACACATCGGGCCCCCATATTGGGGTACGCAAACCGGCACTGAACTGATACTGAAAACCAAACAGAGTGTTATTGTATACGCTGACGGCCAGATAGGGCGTCCATCGAAAGTTTAAGGTGGGCTCTGCCGAACCCAGGGAAAAGTGAAGACCATAGTCCGCGTAACTGCCCGCCAGCACGTTAGAGATATCACGGCCGGGTGACAGTAAAATCTGAGCAAGCAGACCGGTCACATTCACGGCGCGATGTACATTGTACACGTCGGCAAATGGCCCAATAGTATAGCCCCAAGACCCCCAGTGATGGTGCCAGTTTACCGAAACTCCGCCGAAACG
>JAKAFG010000059.1 GCA_021818125.1 Pseudomonadota bacterium
ATCGGGGGCCAGGGTCCATTCGTTCATCTCGCTGTAGGATACCGTCGGCAAATAGATGATGCCCTGGGGGCGGTTCTGTGCCAGATAGTCCCGGAAGCGCACCGGCTGAATGTGTGCCGAGTCGAGCACGCCACCCAGGAATTGCTCCAGCCAGCCCTTCTCGTACACCCAGCTATAGGTCTCCGGCCAGACACCAAATTTCTCGATATCGTCGAAATAGATACCGGCGCTGCCCGGATATTGCTCAGAAATACCCTCAATGTACGACACGGCGGCGGCGGCTTCGGAGAAGGGCAGACGGTAGCGCAGTGCCTCAGAAATGGGAAAAACGTCGATGCTTTGACCATTTTCTTCGGTGCGATGGAAGCCGCCGAGCTGATGCTCTGCCGCGCCCGCACAGAGGAAATGATAGTCGTCCACCATAACGTAGCGCACCCCGGCCTCGTTGAGGGCGGGCACCACGCTGGGGTCCCAGACCCGTTCCGTGAGCCATGCCCCGACCGGACGCTGTCCGAAGTGCTTCTCCAGTCGGCTGGCCATAGCCTCAATCTGGGCGATGCGATCGGCGTGGGGAATCGCGGCAAGCACCGGCTCCGTATCACCGGCACCCACCAGCTCCGCCTGATTGCGGGCCACCATCTCCTGCAGCAAGGTGACGGTCCTGGGGTGCTGGTCGATCATATAAGCCAGCAGCCAGCCGCTGATGTGGATGGCAAAGGGAAACTCAGGAAAGCGATGCATCGCCTCTAAAAATGGGTGATAACAGCGATATACGGCATCGTCGATGACGTGGGGGAAGTTGCCGACCGGCTGATGGGCATGGACGCCCAGGAGGAGCGGGGTGCTGTGGGTCATTCAGTATTCTTCCGTGTGGGTGCGGCGCATGGTGCCACCGGCCTCCGCCGCACCACCGCCATGGCTGATGGGCTCGCTGAGCGTGTCGGGGGCGGGGATTTGCATCAGGGTGTAGAGCTTGCGGAGGTTGAGACGATAGAGATGGTCGAAATCGCGGACGGAGTCCGAAGGATTGTAATCGCCCAACCACCAGAACCAGTCGGAACCTTCGCAGCGGCCGAGCTGTTCAAGGAGTTTGGCCTGCTGCTCCGCAGGCAATTGCCCGAGATGATGATCCACATCCTGTTTGGCCGTGCAGAGCAAGTCCCATGCACGGTTCTTGGCGGCGTCGCCAATCCAGGTGCTGAAGCTACCGTAGACCCAGCTCCCGGCGGCCAGTCGTGGCATGGCTTTCACGTCGTCTGGATGGCTATTGACGAAATCGCTGAAGGTACACATCTGGATGTGGGGATGGTTAGCCAGCGATTTGTAGAGTTCCGAGAGGAAATAATAACCGTTGTAGGGATAGTATTCCCATGCGTTCTCTCCATCGAGAATGATGCTGACGACCGGGTTTCCCTGATGTTCGGTCTGCCGCCAGACTGCCTCCAGCTTGTGGATGAAGTCGGTGACGGCATCATGCCCGGACCAGGTTTTGTAGTCGAAGCCGATGGTGTCGGAGAGCGCATCGTCACGGAAGAAGAGTGCCGGACCCTGCCCTTGCAGACGATAGGGGTGGTACAAGTATTCTGCCCGGCCGCGTGGCGCGCTGTCATCGTCACTGAGCAGCAGGCTGTGGGCCAGTACGCCTTCACCAGAGGCAGTCCAGCGCACACCGGCGTTGCCGAGCATTTCGACAAAGGCGGCAGAGACGCCCCCTTCTGCGGGCCACATACCCTGCGCCGGCACCCCGAAATGCGGGGGATGGCTATTCTGCGCCCGCTCGATGTGCCAGCGCACGCGTTCAGCGCCGCCGGGGTAGGCCGGGCAGGTAGGCAACGGTGCGTCCGCCACCGCTTCTCGCGCCGCCGTGAAATCGAGCAGCAGCGGGCCGATGGGGTGGTAGTAGGGGGTGGTGGAAATTTCGATGCGTCCCGCTTCCGCCAGGGCGCGATACCGGGGAATCAGGCCGGCGATGAGTTCACCGAGAAAGGCCACCAGTTGCCGACGGTCTTCCTGGCTGAAACCACGGCCTTTGGCGAACAGCGACTGGAGAAAAGGGCTGCCACGCCGCACGGTTTCCCCGGTCCAGGCCAGGTGATACCAGACCAGAAGGTCCGCAATGTATTGTACCGAAAGGTAATCTGCCATCTCGGTCACGTCTTCTTGCATGAGCTGATAAATCTCATGCAGGCGACGATAGGGCGGGAAGGGGGTGAGCATATGCTCATGGTCGAGGCGAAAGCATTGCTCCAGAAGAAAATGCCGCTGCTCGTTCGACAGTGCTGCCTTGAGATCTCCCGTGGCGAGTGCAATCAGCAGCGGATCGCGGAACTGTCCGCTCTGGAATTGCGCGATATAGTCCTCCAACTGCTCGACCAGTATCGGCACGAAGTTGAACACCCCCCGGGCAAGGGGGTTCTCCTCATAGTGGGCCACCATGTCCGAATAATCTTTGCAGGCATGCAGATAGGTCCACGGTAAGGCGTAGAAGCCGTCGGCATCGCGGTAATCGGGCTGGTGCATGTGCCAACAGAAAATGACATGAAGCGCGCGCGCCGGGAGCATAGGGATTACCTCACAAAATGTAGTTGCTGGCCAAGTAACTCCGGGGTAATCAGGGTCACGCCGTTAGGCGTGCGATAGAAACGGCGGGCGTCTTCGGCCGGATCTTCACCGACCACCAGCCCCTTCGGGATAATAGTACCTTTGTCCACTACCACCTTGCGCAGGCGCGCACCTTCGCCCATGCGCACGTTGGGCAGGATGACCGAGTCTTCAATCAGGGTGTGTCCGTCATTGACCCGCACGTTGGAGAAGAGCAGGGAGCGGCGGACGGTGGCGCCGCTGATGATGCAGCCGCCGGAAACAATGCTGTCCAGCGCCATGCCCCGGCGGCCTTCGTCGTCGAACACGAATTTGGCCGGCGGCAATTGTTCCTGATAGGTCCAGATCGGCCAGCGGCTGTCATAGAGGTCGAGATCGGGAGTGACGTGTACGAGGTCGATATTGGCGGCCCAATAGGCATCCACCGTGCCCACATCCCGCCAGTAACAGCGGCTGTTGCTTCCCCCGGAACTGGAAATACAGCTATTGCGGAAACGATGCGCCATCACCCGGTAGCGCGATACCATATAAGGGATGAGATCGTTGCCGAAATCGTGGCTGGAATCGTGGCTGTCGGCATCGCGAATGAGTTGCTCATAGAGGAAGTCGGTGTTGAACACGTAGATGCCCATGCTCGCCAGGGCGCGATCGGAACTGCCGGGGGTGGGGACCGGGTCCTGGGGCTTTTCGGTAAAGGCGGTGACACGGTCCTCGCTGTTGACGGTCATCACGCCGAAGGATTTGGCTTCCTCCAGTGGCACCTCGATGCAGGCGACACTCATGTCGGCCTGGCTTTGGACGTGCTCGGCAAGCATCTGTCCGTAATCCATTTTATAAATATGGTCGCCCGCCAGGATGATCACGTAGCGCGGCCGGTGGGCGCGGAGGATGTCGATATTCTGGAAGATGGCGTCGGCGGTGCCCTTGTACCAGCCGGTGTTCATGCGCTGCTGAGCGGGAAGAATCTCGGTGAACTCGCTGAACTCGCCGCGAAGAAAACCCCAGCCAAGTTGGATATGACGGATGAGGCTATGGGATTTGTACTGGGTGAGGATGCCAATGCGACGAATGCCGGAGTTGAGACAGTTGGAGAGGCAGAAGTCGACGATGCGGAATTTGCCGCCGAAGGGGACGGCAGGTTTGGCGCGCCAGTCGGTCAGTGGGCCGAGACGACTGCCGCGCCCCCCGGCGAGCACCAGAGCGAGGGTATTCTTGGTCAGGTTGCTGACGAAGCGGGGTGAATTGGCTACTCCGAGACTGCCTTCTTCCGACATGACCCTCTCCTTTTTTGGCATAGATACAATCCTGCCTGCAGTATAGGTAGGATTGCCGATGCGCTGGCTTTTAAGGTACTGAACTTAACCGGTGGCGGCAAGGACTCTGTGTATGAAAAAGCCGCGCGTCTGGTGGAGCGGCGCTGCTTTCTGGATGTGTTATGCTCAAAGGGCGGTGGCATGATATCAAAGCGAGAACGGGTTCACCCCGGATGGCGGGTAGAGGAGGGTGCGGTGACGGCAATGCAAAAGCGCGGCAGTACAGCGACCGGTCTGTCCGGCGAAAGCGAAGACTGCTCGGCTATCCGCGCGGCGCGCCATCACGACCCCTTCGCCTGGCTGGGCCAGCATGTGGCCGGTCAACAGGCCGTGCAGCGGGCCTTTCTACCCGGAGCGTTCGCTGTTGAGATACAGACGCCAGCGGGATGGGTGGCCATGGAGCAGAGCCATCACGATGGCATCTTCAACCATCTGAGCGAGGCTATACCGGTGCCCTACCGCCTGCGCTGGGAGGACCGGCACGGGCTTCACGAACGCTACGACCCCTATGTATTCGGCCCGGTGCTGGGGGATCTGGAGGTTTACCTCTTCGGCGAGGGGCGCCTTTATGAAGCCTATCGTCATCTCGGCGCGCACCGCCGCCATCACGAGGGAGTGGATGGGGTATTATTTGCCGTTTGGGCGCCCAATGCCGAGCGGGTCAGCGTCGTCGGCGATTTCAATGATTGGGACGGCCGCGCTCACCCCATGCGCGCGCGCGGCCAGAGCGGCATCTGGGAATTGTTTGTCCCCGATCTGGCTGTTGGCGAAATCTACAAATTTGAGATGCGCCACCGCGATTCCGGGGTCGTCTTTGTCAAGACCGACCCCTACGCCCATGCTTTTGAGCTCAGACCCAGCACCGCAGCGCGGGTGGTGGACACGGACCACGTCTGGGCCGATCAGGACTGGATGGCGGCGCGCGCTGGCCACGACTGGCAGCATGCCCCCATGAACATCTACGAGGTGCATCTCGGTTCCTGGCAGCGTGACGCGGCGGGCCATTTTCTCAGTTACGCGACGCTGGCGGAGCGCCTGGTGGCCTACTGTAAAGACATGGGCTATACCCACATTGAGCTGATGCCGGTGATGGAGCACCCACTGGATGAATCCTGGGGCTATCAGGTGAGCGGTTATTTTGCGCCCACCAGCCGTTTTGGTACCCCCGATGACTTCCGCGCCTTTGTAGACCACTTTCATCAGGCGGGCATCGGCGTGCTCCTGGACTGGGTGCCGGGGCATTTCCCCAAGGATGACTGGGGGCTGGCGCGTTTTGACGGCACCGCGCTGTATGAACATGCCGACCCGCGCGAGGGTGAGCACAGCGACTGGGGCACTTACATTTTTAACTTCGGGCGTAATGAGGTGCGCGGTTTCCTACTGGCCAATGCCTGTTACTGGGCGGACAGTTTCCATATCGACGGGTTGCGCGTGGATGCGGTGGCGTCCCTGCTCTACCGCGATTATTCGCGCCCGGAAGGCGAGTGGATTCCCAACCAGTACGGTGGCCGGGAGAATCTGGAGGCCATCGATTTTCTGCGCGAGATGAATGTGGTCCTCAATGAGCGCCATCCGGGTATCCTCACCATCGCTGAAGAATCCACGTCCTGGCCAATGGTCTCCCGCCCCACCTATGTGGGCGGCCTGGGTTTTTCCATGAAGTGGAATATGGGCTGGATGAATGACACCCTCGCTTATCTGGAGCAGGACCCGGTCTACCGGCGCTTTCACCAGAACGATCTGACCTTCAGCCAGCTTTACGCCTATACGGAAAACTTCGTGTTGCCCCTGTCCCATGACGAAGTGGTGCATGGCAAGCGTTCACTGCTGGACAAGATGCCCGGAGATGCCTGGCAGCGTTTTGCCAACCTGCGGTTGCTCTTCAGTTACCAGTTCGCCCATCCTGGCAAAAAACTGAATTTTATGGGCAACGAGTTCGGCCAGGGACGGGAGTGGGATTGCGGGCAGGCCCTGGACTGGGACCTGCTGCATTGGGACTGGCATCAGGGTATTCAGCGATTGAGCCGGGATCTGGCGCATCTGTATCGGGATATCCCGGCTTTGCATGTGCAGGATTTTCACGGCGAGGGCTTCTCCTGGGTGGATTGTCACGACGCCGACCAGTCCGTATTGAGTTTTCTGCGCTGGGATCGGGATGGCGGCTTCGTACTGGCCGCGTTCAATTTTACGCCGGTGCCACGGCACAATTATCGCCTGGGGGTGCCAGGGGCGGGTCGGTACCATGAGATCTTCAACAGTGATGCGGGCGCTTATCACGGCGGCAATATCGGTAACTTGCCGCAGCAGGCCCAGGCCCTGGCCTGGATGGGGCTGCCCTATTCGCTGGAACTGGTGCTGCCGCCTCTCGGGGCGATTTATTTACAGTTGACCGGGACAGAATGACCCTGGGGGTGACGATGTTTATGGTCTATGTCGTCATTGCTTTTGTTGCCGGGCTGGCGGAGCTTTTTACGGGTACGTTCTACCTGGCGGCGGTGGCGCTGGCGGCCCTGTTTACGGCGATCGCCGGGCTGCTCTTGCCGGGTACGGTGTTGCACTGGGTTTTTTTCGGGTTTTGTCTGGTCTTGCTGCCCACCGGACTGTGGCTGCGTCATCGTTTAGCTGCTAAAACCAAAGATCTCGGCGACTTTGATCTGGGGCAGGGCGTGGATGTTGTCAGCGGGCCGGACAGCAATCAGCAATACAGTGTGCGTTATCGCGGTGCCGAGTGGCTGGCGGTCGTCGATGATGGTCCTGCGCCTTGCCCGGGCGACCGCGCCGTCATCATCGCCAAGACGGATAACCTGCTACATTTAGGTGTGCTACCCCGACAAAATTCTGGCAAGGAGCCATTATGTCCTCCCTCATCGTCATCCTGATCGTTGTTGTTGCGGCCTTCTTCATTTTGCGGACCACCATCCGGGTCGTGCCTCAACAGCGTGCCTGGGTCGTTGAGCGCCTCGGCAAATACCATGCGGTGCTGGAGCCGGGGCTGAATTTTATCATCCCTTTTCTGGACCGTATCGCTTTCCGTTTTGACATGCGTGAGGTGCCCATGGAGGTGCCCGCACAGGTCTGCATCTCCCTGGACAATACCACAATGACCGTAGACGGCGTGCTCTATCTGCAGATTACGGATTCGGTAAAGGCGGCCTACGGCTCCAGCAACCCTTTTACATCGGTGATACAACTGGCGCAGACCACCATGCGTTCAGAGATCGGCAAATTGCATCTGGATGCGGCGCTTTCGTCCCGGCAGTTGCTGAATACGGCCGTCGCTGCATCGGTGGATGAGGCGGCGGTTAACTGGGGCGTCAAGGTACTGCGCTATGAAATCAAGGATATTACTCCGCCCCAGGAGATCATCCGCGCGATGGAGCTGCAGATCACCGCCGAGCGGGAAAAGCGGGCACTGATCGCCAAGTCCGAGGGGCAACGGCAGCAGCAGATCAACACCTCCGAGGGACAACGTCAGCAGGACATCAACGTGGCGGATGGTCGCAAACAGGCGGAAGTGTTGCGCGCCCAGGGTGAGGCCGCAGCCATCCAGTTGGTTGCCGAAGCCACTGCGGCCGCCATCCGCGTCATCGGCGACGCGGCGCGGGCGCCGGGTGGTATTGAGGCCTTGCAGATGCAGCTCGCCAAGGACTACATCGAAAAATGGGGCAACCTCGCCAAGACGAGCACCAGTCTGGTGATCCCGGCGGATCTGGGCAATATCGGTGCACTGGTGGGTACGGCGCTGTCCATGGTCAAGCAGCCGGGCGGGCAGAGCGGGACAGCGAAAGCTTGAACACCGCCTGAGGCGCCCGCGAAACCCGGATTCACGGGGGCGAAGTGAGGGGGGTGTTGCTATGGGCTTGGGTCAAATGGTCCCAGGCACTGCTTCCGGCCAGGCCGCGTTGTCCAGCCAGACATCGGCCGCTGTGCCTACCAGTGCGGCGGGAATGGATTCGCCCCGTAACCAGGCCGTGAGTGCCGGCCGCTTGCCGCTGCCCGTGGTGAGAAAAAACATCTCCCGTGTGTATTGTAATCGCCAGCCGCTCAGGCTCACCCTTTGGGGCGGCGCCTTGGCGGCATCGTGGATGGCGATGGTGGCGGGGCTGCTCTTTTTCAGGCCCCAGTCGTGGCCGGGGAAAAGGCTGGCCGTATGGCCATCCTCCCCCATTCCCAGCAGGACCAGATCGAAGGCATGCGGTGGGAGGACCGCGGCGTAGTCGCGGGCGGCCGCTTCGGCACCCCGCTCGGCCGGGATGTGATGAATCTGCCGCGCCGGAATGGGTACCTGGGACAGCCAGACGGTGTCCAGCATCAGGCTGTTGCGCTCCGGGTCCTGGGGCGGCAGGCAGCGTTCATCCCCATGGTAGAGGTGCCAGCACTGCCAATCCCGACCCAATTGCGGAAGCATGGCATAAGCCGCGCGGGGGGTGTTGCCGCCGGCGACCACCAGATGGAAGGCGCCGCGCGCGGCAATAGCCTCTTGGGCCATGCGCGCGATGGCTGCTGCCAATCTCTGGGCGAGGGCTGCGGTATCAGGATGAATATGCCAGGTGTTGCGGTTCCGGGCTGCTTCCATGTTGATGCACTCCTGTGTGTTCCGGATGATGATCTGCTGGTGTGGTATCTCCCTCCGGGTCTTTTGCCGGAAAGGATAGCCGCACTTTGCAGCTTGGGTCTATGATGCTGACTATTGAATATTGCCCTAAAGGAGGCAGAGATGGGTGGTCTGGAGGACTGGGTAGGCAATACCCCCCTGTGTGAGCTTCGGCGCCTGTCGCCGCATGCGGGTGTGCGGGTTTTCGGGAAGCTGGAAGGTAACAATCCCGCGGGTTCCGTCAAAGATCGCCCCGCCGTGAATATGATTCGCCGGGCGCTGGAGCGTGGCGCCATCACTTCTGCTACGCGCCTGATCGAACCCACCAGCGGGAATACGGGTATTGCCCTGGCCATGGCGGCATCGATGCGGGGATTATCCATGACGCTGATCATGCCGGAAAACATGAGTATCGAAAGGCGGCAGGTGATGCGTGCCTACGGTGCTGAAGTGATTCTCACGCCAGCCGCCCGGAGTATTGAAGGTTCTATTGATCTCGCGCACCAGATGGTAGCTGCGGGAGAGGGCTTTATGCTCGATCAGTTCTCTAACCCCGATAACCCCGAGGCGCACTATCTCAGTACCGGGCCGGAGATCTGGCGCGACACCCGCGGAACCGTGACCCATTTCGTCTCATCCATGGGGACGACGGGGACCATCATGGGCACCTCCCGCTATTTGCGGGAAGTGTCGCCCCGTATCCAGATTGTCGGCGTACAACCGACGGAGGGGGCTAAAATTCCTGGTATTCGCCGTTGGCCGAAAGCCTATTTGCCACGCATTTATCATCCTGAGTCTGTTGATCAGATTGTCGATGTGAGCCAGGAAGAAGCCGAGGAAATGACCCGCCGTCTGGCGCGGGAAGAAGGGGTGCTGGCCGGCATATCTTCTGGCGGCGCGGTAGCAGCGGCGATCAGAGTGGCACAAAAGCTGGAGCATGGTGTGGTGGTTGCCATCATCTGTGACCGGGGTGACCGTTACCTCTCTACGGGTGTTTTTCCGGCTTGAGAGCATGATGCACGGGCGCAGCAGGGCTTTGCCGATAGCCGTCCGGTGGTTGTCGACCTTGTGCCTGGGGCTTGCTATCAGCGGCGTGGCCGGGGCACAAATTCTGGAAATCAGTGCCGCACAGATAAGCGGAGCGGGCTGGACAGCGCAGCACCCGCGGGTGACGCTGACCACATCGGCGCAGGGCGATCAGTTGAGTCTGGCGGCGGGCGTCGCGCAGGCGGGCAAACGCAAACTCTGGCGGCATGCCCGACTGCAATGCGGGCTCCAGACGGCGCAGGGTTGGGCGTGTCGTCAAGGTCATCTGGCGGTGGATGGCGGTCCATGGGGCGCGCTGCATGGCGATGGGCAAGTACAGTTGCGGCAGGTGGGCGGTAGTGGGCAAGCCATGCTGGCATTGCGCGGTGTGCAATTCGGCAGCGCCCGCGTGCAGGTGCAAAGTACCGCCGCCGGACAGTGGCATCTGACGGGTGCGGGCAGCCTGCCGGTTGCCGGTCTGGTGCGCGCCTTCACCCTGCTGCCTGCC
>JAKAFG010000060.1 GCA_021818125.1 Pseudomonadota bacterium
CGCGACAACGGCGCCTATACCTACTTTGCCTCCGATGTGGCCTACCATGCCGAAAAGTTTGCCCGCGGCTTCACCCACGTCATCGACATGTGGGGTGCGGACCATCACGGCTATGTGCCCAGGGTCAAGGCCGCCTTGCGCGCTCTCGGCCTCGATGACCAGCAACTGGAAGTCGTCCTCGTCCAGTTCGCCATCCTCTATCGCGGTACAGAAAAGGTCTCCATGTCTACCCGCGCTGGTGAGTTTGTCACCCTCCGTGAACTGCGCGAGGAAGTGGGCAATGATGCGGCGCGTTTCTTTTATGTGCTGCGCCGCGCTGACCAGCATCTGGACTTTGATCTGGAACTGGCCAAAAAGCACTCCGAAGAAAACCCGGTATTTTATATCCAGTATGCCCACGCCCGGGTCTATTCCCTGCTGCGTCAGGCGGCAGAAAAGGGGCTCAGCCTGCCGTCAGCAGACGGCGTCGACCTGGAAATTCTGCAGGAGTCCCGCGAGATCGCACTTGCCGACGCCCTCTGGCGCTTCCCGGAAGTAGTGGCCACGGCGGCCCGTGATCGCGAACCACATCAGATTGCTTTCTATCTCAGGGAGTTGGCTGCAACCTTCCACACCTACTATAATTCGACCAGAATTCTGGTGGAGGAGACGCCGCTGCGCCACGCCCGCCTGACGCTCTGTCTGACCGTCGCACAGAGTATTGCCAATGGGTTACGGCTGCTTGGCGTCAGCGCGCCGGAACAGATGTAAGGGATCATGCGCGATTACAAAAATCAAACCAGCCACCCGCGAGTGCAGGAGCCGCGCCCGCCCGTCACGCCACGACGGCCGGTAACACCGGAAGATGACACCGACGAAACGCCCCCCCCGCCGACACGACGCTGGCCTTGGGCGTTGCTGCTTCTGGTGATCGCGCTGAGTGCGGGGATCTGGTGGTGGATCGCGCAGATCCCCATCACCACAGAAAAGCTCGGTCTAATCAGTGCCGGAACGGGACTATCGGCAGCGACGGCCTCCAGCAACAACGCGGCGGCAACCGGGCAGAAACAGCTTGGCAGCCCGGCAGCCACCCAACCGTCAGCACCCGCACCGACTAGCGCGGCCGCACCCTCCTCGCGGGGCGGCCCGCTTACCATCGCCACCTCCGCTGCGGCTTCCACGGCCTCCACAGCCGCCACCCGCAGCGGCGTCGATTTCAATTTTTATCAGATATTGCCCGCCATGCATGTGGATATTCCTGCCGACATCCTCGGCAGCGGTCCCGGCATCCCCAGTGCAGCGACCGCCAGCAGTATCAGTATCGTTCACCAGCCGGTGACCATTCAGGTAGGCGCCTTCACCAACCGCGCCGCCGCCGTCGTCCTGCACGATCGCCTCGCCCTGCTGGGGGTCAACACCCAGATGGAAAAGGCGGAAGCGGGTGATAACAACACCCTCTACCGGCTCCGCACCAACACCTTCGATTCTCTGGCAGCGGCCCAGCCCACCCTTGCCAAAATCCGCGGCATGGGCATCACCCCGCTGCTGCTGGGCAGCGGAATCATCGGCTCCGGGGTCAATGCACCGCTGTCGCAATCTCCAACGCCTTAATCGCGGCGACCGGAGTTTCCTGACCACTCAGCACCCGGTCCAGCCCTGGCAGGTAGTGGTTGATGGTCTCCACGCCAACCAGCAGATAGGGGCGCAGCAGGGCAGTGCTCAGCACAGTGGCAGGTGCCTGGAGAATCGTCTTGAAGTTGATTTCCCCGTCGTCCAGGTCCAGTTCAAAGTTACCCAGGGCCAGTCCATAGTTGGCACGGGTCAGAAACTCCGCCACCGCCGGGCGTTTTCCCATTGTTATCTCCAGATTCTGGGGACGCAGGTAGAACAGGATACGCTCCCGTTCGCCATGCACATGGCAAAAAATGTCCAGAACACCATTAGGTACCTGCAACGCGCAAGTGAGGACCGGATAATCGGGCAGCGTCTTCGCTTCCCATTCCAGTTCGGCAAACAGTTTCTCGGCAACTTCCAAATGATTCATGATCGGTTTCCTTGTTCAACTGTGGCCTCGGCGAGGCGAAAAAAGGCGGCCTGATCCAGCGTCTCGGCGCGGCAGCCGGGATCAATCTGCAAACCCAGCAAGTCATCCGCACTCAAAATACCGCGCAGATTATTGGCGAGTGTCTTGCGGCGCTGGGCAAAGCTGGCAGCTACAATCCGCGCAAAAGGCGCCTGCAAGTGGAGTGGTAGCAACCCTGGACGATGCGGTATCAGGCGCATGAAGGCCGAATCCACCTTGGGCACCGGAAAGAAATTCCCCGGAGCCACCGTGAACAGGGATTCCACCGCGCAGTGCGCCTGTATCATCACCGAAAGCCGGCCGTAGGCTTTGATTCCCGGCACCGCCACCATGCGCTCCACCACCTCTTTTTGCAGCATGAAGTGCATATCCCGCACCCGTTCCGCGTGTTCCAGTATATGAAAAATCAGCGGCGTCGCCACGTTGTAGGGCAGGTTACCGACTACCCGCAGGACATTCCCGGCGCCAGCCAGTGCCGCGAAATCGACCTCCAGCGCATCGGCCTGCATGACCTCTAGCTGCTCCGGCGGCGCGAGCGCGCGTAAACCGGCAATCATATCCCGATCCAGCTCCACCACCGTCAACTGCGGCAAGAGGCGCAGCAGAGCCCTGGTCAGCGCCCCCGGCCCCGGCCCGATTTCCACCAGTTGATCGCCGGGCACGGGGCGAATCGCCGCCACAATACGCTCAACGATCTGCGGCTGAACCAGAAAATTCTGTCCGAAACACTTTTTGGCACGCGGCAGGCGCCCCTCTTGCACCATTAGCGCACCTTCATGCTATATTCGGTCGACGCCTCTAGCAGGCGATGCGAAACGGAAAGTCTATGCACCTCGTGCTGCGCCTTGACGTCGGTGGTCGTCCCATGGCCTGGGAAACCTGGGAAGAAGCCGCGGCCCATTATGTCCGGGGTAATGTTGCCTGGACACTGGGGAATCCTTTCTTTACCGCCCACGGCGGCATCTGCCGCCGCAGTGGTGCCCTCTCGCAACTCGACATTCATCCGGTCATCGCCGTCCGCGGTCGCCATCAGGGCAAAATTCGACCCCCGGCGCTGTCCAATCAGACATTGTTTCATCGCGATCATCATCTCTGCATGTACTGTGGCAAACATTTTCCCATCCGCGAACTCACCCGTGACCATATCATTCCCATCTCGCGCAGGGGCAGGGATATCTGGACCAATGTGGTGACCGCCTGCCGCAGTTGCAATAGCCGCAAGGACAACCGCACCCCCGACGAGGCGCGCATGCCGCTGCTCGCGGTGCCCTTCACCCCGACCTGGGCCGAGTATCTGCTGCTCAGTAATCGGCGCATTCTCGCCGATCAGATGGAGTTCCTGATCGCCCAGGTGCCGGAAGGACGCAACCGCATTTTTTGAGTATGCAGACCGACCTGCGGCAGGCATCAGCAGCCTGCGAGGCGCCGGTTACGGACGATTTCCGCAGCGGTATCCAATGCCCGAAGCAGACTGCCTCCTTCTGCCCGGCCGGTGCCCGCCGCGTCCAGCGCCGTGCCATGATCCACACTGGTGCGCACGATGGGCAAACCCAAAGTAATATTTACCGCCTCGCCAAAGGCATGGTACTTCAGCACCGGCAGCCCCTGGTCGTGATACATGGCCAGCACCGCATCGGCATCTTCCAGCAGGCGCGGGGTAAACAGGGTATCGGCCGGCCACGGGCCGCTGATCCGCAGCCCCTCTCCCTGCAAGGCCGATATCACTGGCGCGATGATATCCTGCTCCTCATGCCCCAAGTACCCGCCTTCCCCGGCATGGGGATTCAGACCGGCAACCAGAATACGGGGTGTCGAAAGGGCGAAGTCTTCGCGCATGGCTCGGTGCAGGATGCGCAGCGTACCCTCCAACCCTTCCGGGGTAATGGCTGCCGCCACTTGGGCTAAAGGCAGATGAGTCGTCGCCAGCGCCACCCGCAGACCGCGACCGGCCAGCAGCATGACTACCTCCGGACTGCCACAGGCTTCCGCGAGATATTCTGTATGCCCGGTGAAGGGAATCCCCGCGTCGTTGATGATGCCCTTGTGCACCGGGGCCGTCACCAGCGCATCCGCAGCACCTGCACGTAACAGGTGCAGCGCTTTATTCAGGCTAGCTAGTACCGCTGGTGCATTAGCCACATCCAGATGACCTGGGCGACAAGGTTGAGCCAGGGGCACGTCCAGTACGTGCAACACACCGTTTCCCGGCGCTGGCCAGGGATTGCCCTCCTGCCAGGGCTCCAGTCGCAGCGATAAACCCAGAGCCAGGGCGCGACTGCGCAGACAGTGCAGGTCGCCAATGAGCAGGACCCCGGAGGGCAAGGCGTGGCTGGCCAATTGCAGGCAGATATCCGGACCGATGCCTGCGGGTTCCCCCACCGTCAGCAACAAACGTGGCTCTGTGATCATTCCCCAGCCTCCTCGGGCAGCACTTCCACTACCCCTTCCGGTCCTTCAATCCGCTGCGGAATACGCAAGACCCGCACCCGCATCAGTCGATCCCGAATATCGATGGTGAGCACGTCACCCACCTGCACCATCGCCCCCGCCTTAGCCATCCGACCATTGATCTGCACACACCCAGCATCACAGATATCTTTAGCCAGACTACGGCGTTTGATCAGACGTGACGTCTTGAGAAAAAGATCGAGACGCAAGTGGTCCGCCAAGCTTAGCGCCCTTGTCCGAGGATGTCCGTAAAGGCATCTTCCAGGCGAGGTTCCTGCAGGTGCAAATCCAGGATTTGGGCGGGCAGTGTTTGCAATTGTGCCAGGACGTCCCCCAACGGGTTCGTCTGCGCATCAATCCTGAGGACACGGGTATTTTCTGCGGCACCGGTCATCAACTCCGCCAATTCAGGAGGGAGCGTGCCCGGATCGCGGTCGAAGGTCACCGTCAGCACCCGCCAACTGGAGGCGCGCAACAATTCATCCTTGCTGTCCAAAGCAACGATTCGCCCCTGCTGGAGAATGGCGATTCGCTGGCAGAGTTCCTCGGCCTCTTCCAGATAATGGGTGGTGAGAATGACCGTATGACCCTCTTCATTATAGCGCCGCACAAAACGCCAGAGGCCCTGACGCAGTTCCACATCAACCCCGGCGGTCGGCTCATCCAGCACCACCACCGGGGGCCTGTGCACCAAAGCCTGGGCGATGAGCACCCGCCGCTTCATGCCGCCGGATAAGGCGCGCAAATTGGCATTGGCCTTGTCCGTCAGATCCAGCTCTGCCATCAGCTCATCAAGCCAGTCATCATTATGACGCAAGCCAAAATAGCCGGATTGCATGCGCAGAAACTCCCGCACGGTAAAAAAGGGGTCATAGGCCAACTCCTGGGGCACGACCCCCAGCAACTGACGGCTCTGGCGAAAATCCCGCTCCACATCAAAGCCGAAAATTTCTGCCACCCCGCTCGAACGGCGCACAGTCCCGGCCAGGATATTGATGAGCGAAGATTTCCCCGCGCCATTGGGGCCCAGCAGACCAAAAAATTCTCCAGCATGCACATCCAGATCTACGTCAGCCAAGGCCAGATGGCCGCTGCCATAGGCTTTGCGCAACCCGGCGATGTGAATAGCCAAAGAATCAGTCATGATACAGCGGCAAAATATCCTGCAGACGATACAAACTCGCCAGTTCTTGCAGCTTGGAAGACGCCCCATGAATACGTAGCGCAGTTCCACGCTGCCTGGCCTGCTGTACCCACTCCATCAACACGGCAAGCGTCGCACTGTCTGCAGCCTCTAGCTCCACGACGGAAATTTCTGTGCAATCCTGCCCGTCTTTCGCCCATGCAAAGGACCGCAGCACCTTATCCATCGGTGCCACCCGCCAGTCCCCTTGCAGGAAAAGCCAAGGGACACCGTCAATCATGCGTCGCTCCCAGGAGGTCGCTGCGCTCAAGCGGTCGCCGCCGTTTTGCCTGATGCGCTGCCCATGCCATCCCTGGCCTTCATCTCCTGAAGCAGAGCGGGAATTCCACGGCTTGCGGCAATCTGGCCAAAGCTCTGCCGGTAATTCAGCACCATGCTGACCCCGTCAATATAGGTGTTGTAAATCCGCCAGGAGTTGTTGGTGTAGAGCAAGGCATAAATCACCGGAACATCTGGACCACCACCGTTCTGACGAATAACCATGTTCACTTGTGCCACTGGCGGATTCTGGGAGATCTGCTGGCTGCCAGTGATTTTCACCGTCTGTCCGTGATAGTGATTGAGTGAATTACTGTAGGTACGCACCAGCAGATCTTTGAACAGCACCACAAATTCCTGCTGCTGGGCCGGGTCCATCTGCCGCCAGTACCGCGCCATCACGTATTGCGACATGGTGGTGAAATCCATGTGCGGCAAGACAATATCCGCCACCTCTTTCTTCACGGCTGGCGTGATAGGCTTGCCGTCATTGGAGCGCAGCACCTTGAGTACACTATTGGTGAGTTGCTCAACAACTGTCACCGCCCCCTGCGTGTCTTCTGCCGCGGCAGGTAACGTCCAGGCTAGCAAAAAAAACGCCAGCGAAATCAAAGAAATTTGACGCATGCCGAATCCTCCCTATTTGCTACCCGAGGCCTTATCGAAGACCATCTGGCCGATTAGCTGATCAATATTGACCGCGCTTTGCGTCATGGTAATGGTGCCGCCCGGCTTCAGATCCTGCGGCATTCCACCCGGCTGAACGGCCACATATTGCTCGCCCAGCAACCCCTCGGTGTAAATGGACGCGCCCGTATCCGTCGGCAATTTCACCTTCGGTTCGATACGCATAGTCACATTCGCCATGAAGGTCTTGGGGTCCATGCCGATGTGGGTCACCTCACCGATCGTGACTCCGCCCAGTCTGACCGGGCTGCGCACCTTGAGACTGCCAACATTGGTGAAATCCGCATGCAGTACGTAACCGTCGTTGTAGGCGAAGCCGGAGAGGTTCCCTACGCGCAGTGCCAGCACCACCAAAGCGGCGATGCCGAGGAGCACAAAGATGCCCACCCACCAGTCTATCGCCCGTTTTTCCATGCGCCGTCTACCCCTTAGGTGAATAACAAAGCCGTGAGAATGAAATCGAGACCCAGCACCGCCAGCGACGCCGTCACCACGCTGCGGGTCGTGGCGTTACCCACGCCTTCCGCAGTCGGCTGTGCCGCGTAACCCTGCCAAGCGGCGATCCAGGTCACCACCAGCCCAAAGCAAAGGGCCTTGAACAGACCAGTCAGGATATCGCCTGAAAACGTCACATTGGACTGCATCTGCGCCCAAAAAGTGCCGCCATCCACGCCCAGCACCGGCACCGAAATAAGATACCCGCCGAAAATACCGACCAGATCAAAAATAGCGCAGAGTATAGGCACGACGATGATCCCCGCCCAGAGGCGGGGCGCCACGACCCAGGCAAACGGGTTGACCGCCATCATTTCCATGGCGCTTAACTGCTCCGTCGCCTTCATGGAACTGATTTCAGCGGTCAGCGCCGATCCCGCCCGCCCAGCGAAGAGCAGCGCGGTCAGCACCGGCCCCAGCTCGCGCAGGAGCGACAGGGCAACCAGAGTGCCCAGTGCCGAAGTGGCGCCAAAGCGCACCAGCGCGTAATACCCCTGAAAACCCAGCACCATACCCGTGAAGAAAGCGGCGACCATCATCAGGAGCAGCGACCGCACCCCAAAGCCATACACCTGCTTGAGTAGTTGTTGAATGCTGAAATGGCGGTTGATCACCGCCACCAAACTCCGTAGCAGAAAACGGGCCGCGGCCCCCAGGTTAGGGATCGTCAGCAATACCTGCCGCCCCAGATTCGGCACAAAGTCCAGAAAGGCCATGGTCTAAATCACCTCACCCGCAGCCGCTGAACCCGTCAAAGCCGTGGCGTAATTATCTCTCGCTGGGTAATGAAAGGGCACCGGCCCATCCGGCTGCCCACCGAGAAACTGCCTGGCCAGTTCTGAATCACTGGCCCGCAAGGCTTCTGGCGAACCTTCCGCAATGATTTTGCCGCCCGCGAGGATATAACCATAATCCGCGATAGAAAAAGTCTCCTGCACATCGTGACTGACGAGAATACTGGTCGCTCCCAAGGCATCATTGAGGCGGCGGATCAGAGTCGCGATAATTCCCACACTGATGGGGTCCAAGCCGGTAAAAGGCTCATCATAAAAAATCAGCATCGGATCCATCACCACCGCACGGGCCAGCGCCACCCGCCGCCCCATGCCACCGGAGAGCTCGGCGGGCATCAATCCAGCCGCACCCCGCAATCCCACCGCCTCCAGCTTCATCAGCACCAGTTTACGCAAAATACTCTCGTCCAGCCGGAAATGGCGGCGCAGAGGAAATGCGACATTTTCAAAGGCGCTAAAATCGGTAAACAGGGCGCTGTGCTGAAAAAGCATGCCCATGCGCCGCCGTAACCGGTATACCCCCTCAAAATCCAGTGTTTGTAGATCCTGCCCCGCCACCCGTATACGCCCGGACTGGGGCGCCAGCGTGCCGGCCATCAGATTCAGCATGGTCGTCTTGCCGCCACCGCTCGCACCCATGAGGGA
The DNA here is from genome assembly GCA_021818125.1 of Pseudomonadota bacterium. Taxonomy (GTDB): domain Bacteria; phylum Pseudomonadota; class Gammaproteobacteria; order Acidithiobacillales; family Acidithiobacillaceae; genus Acidithiobacillus. The sequence goes on from JAKAFG010000060.1 coordinate 8,594, forward strand.
GACAATAGCCCCTCGGGGAATACGCATATCCACCCCCGCCAGGACCGGATGCGGTCCCCGGGAAAAGTGCACATTTTCCAGTTCGACAAGGGCCTCAGCGGCCATGGGCACTCTCTGCTTTTGCAATCATGGCGCACAGTATAAACCGAACGGTCAGCATGGGGCCAGAACGCCGCGCAGAAGCGATGAAAATCATACCTCGTTACCCGCTAAAAACCCTTGCATCCTCAGCGCATAGGCGTATAGTTCGTCGTCTGTTTCCACGGCACCGAAAGCAGTTACTAAGGGGGTCAGTCCTTAAGAGACTTGGAGCAAGGCATCGTTCCAGCAAGGTAGGGCATAAAACCAAGTACTGTCTGGGGGTGCACGGGAGCTACTTCTTAACCGTTTATTAACTTTGGTAAGGGGGGCACCTATGCGCTCATTGGGACATCAAATCGTCGCAGATTTTTACCATTGTGACGGCAGTACCTTGTCTGATGTTGATTATGTTACAGATGCCATGCTCGAGGCCGCCCGGCGTGCCAATTGCACCATCGTGACGCAAACTTTTCACCACTTCTCGCCCTACGGGGTGAGCGGCGCCGTCATCGTCGCCGAGTCGCATCTGGCCATTCACACCTGGCCGGAATATGGTTACGCAGCGGTGGATATTTTCACCTGCGGCGATATCATCCAGCCCGAGGATGCCTTGAATTATCTCAAGGAAGCCTTTGGCGCCGGGCAAGTCTCCACCATGGAGATGAAGCGCGGGCAAGTGGATATGATGGGCGTTCCTGCCCATGAGTTGCGCGTCAAGCCGGTTCTCTGCGCTTGAAATGACTCACAGTGGTAACGGGTGGACCTGGGTAACCGGTCCGCCCTTTTCTTTTGCCTGTTTCTTCCGCAAAATCCCCCGCGAGAGCACCCCCACCATCCCCAGCGTTGAGAGAGGCGGTTATGAGCACAGAACTGTGGTACACCGAGCGCTATGAAGAGCACGGCGCAGCATTGAGCCTGAAAATCCGCGAAGTGCTGCATCGCGAGCAGAGTCCTTATCAGACCATCGAGATCTTCGAAACCGAGCAGTTCGGCACCCTCATGACGCTGGACGGGTTGGTGATGGTCACCGACCGCGACAACTTTCTCTATCACGAAATGATGAGCCATCCGGCCCTCTTCACCCACCCGGGACCCAAACGGGTACTGATCATCGGCGGTGGTGACTGCGGCACCCTGCGCGAGGTGCTGCGCCATCGGGAAGTGGAAGAAGCCGTGCAGGTTGAGCTGGATGAGCGGGTCACCCGCGTCGCCGAGCGTTTCTTCCCGGAACTCTGTGAGAAAAATAATGACCCCC
>JAKAFG010000061.1 GCA_021818125.1 Pseudomonadota bacterium
CATACCGCCGGCATCAAGACCGTTGCTGTTACCGCCGGTTATATCCATGCGCAGCCGCGGGCGGAGTTTTTCGCCAAAATGGATGCAACCAATGTCGACCTCAAGGCCTTTACCGACGAATTCTACTTCAAACTGACCGGAGCGCATCTGGCCCCGGTGCTGGAAACGCTGGAGTATATCGTCAAGGAAACCCGGACCTGGCTGGAGATTACCACGCTGCTTATTCCGGGCCACAACGACTCAGAGGCGGAAATTCGTGCAGCGGCGGAGTGGATGATGGGGCATCTGGGTCCCGACGTACCGCTGCATTTCTCCGCTTTCCATCCCGACTACCGGATGCCGGATGTGCCCGCCACACCGGCAGATACCCTGGTGCGGGCACGCCGCGTGGCCATGGAGACGGGTTTGCATTACGTCTATACCGGCAATGTGCATGATCAGGAGGGCGATACCACTTTTTGTCCCGGATGCGGGGCGGCATTGATCGTCCGCGACTGGTATCAGATATTGTCTTATCATCTGACCCCGGAGGGGCATTGTCCCCATTGCGGCCACGGTATTGCCGGGCATTTTGAAGCCAAGCCGGGGAGTTTCGGGCGCAAGCGCATTCCCTTGCGCATCGGGGCCTGAAGAGGGCCGCGTCCCCCCCGGATTCACTGCATCCGGTGACGGAACAGCCAGGCTGCGGCGGTCATGGAGCCCAGGGCAATCAGGGCCAGCGGCCAGTATTGTGACCACAGTTCGTGAAAGCCATCACCCTCCAGAAAAACCCCGCGCACGATCACCAGGAAGTAGCGCATGGGGTTGATATAGGTGAGATCCTGCACCAATTCCGGCATGTTGGCGATGGGGGTGGCGAAGCCGGAGAGAATGATGGCGGGCACCAGAAAGAGGAATACCCCCAGCAGACCCTGCTGCTGGGTGACGGCGAGCGATGAGATCATCAGCCCGATGCCGATGGCGGCGAGCAGGAACAGCGCCATGCCCAGCGCCAGCGCCAGGATGCTGCCGATGAAGGGTACCTGAAACCAGAAAATCCCTGCGAGAATGATAAAAACGCCTTCCAGCGCGCCAATGATGAAGCCGGGCAGTGCCTTGCCCAGGAGAATTTCCAGGGGATTCAGCGGGGTGACGAGCAACTGATCGAAGGTACCCTGCTCGCGCTCGCGCGCTACGGACAACCCGGTCACCAACAGGGTGACCACCAGGGTCAGTAGAGCGACAATGCCCGGCACGATAAACCAGCGGGATAACAGATTGGGGTTGAACCAGGAGCGAACCACCAGTTGTGCCGGAGGCTTGCCCCAATGGTGGGTGGCGGCCCAGTGGGTGTCGAAAGACAGGATGACACTGTTGACGTAGTTGAGGGCCAAGGTGGCGGTGTTGGAGTTGCGACCGTCAATGATGACCTGCACGGATACCGGGTGATGCAGCAGCAGATCGCGGGTGAAGTTCGGGCCGATTTGCAGCACCAGCAATGCGTTCTGATTATTGATCAGGGGTGCGATCTGGGCATTATGGGTAATGGTCGCCACTTGCTGGAAGGCGGGGGAGCCTTGAAAACGGCCTAATAACTCCCGGGAGGCAAAACCGGAATCCTGATTGTAGACTGCGTAGGGGATATGGTTGAGATCGAAAGTCGCGGCATAGCCGAAGACCAGCAACTGAATCAGAGGCGGGCCGATCAGCACGAAGCGGCTCTTCTTGTCCCGCAGCAGAGCGAGGAATTCCTTGATCACCAAAGCCCAGAGCCGCGCCAGCATCAGTCCAGCCTCTTGCGGGAACGGCGCAGGGTGACGCCGAGAAAGAACGTTGCCATGAGCGCCAGGGCCAGGCTGTTCCAGAGAATAACGGGCCAGACGTCACCGGCGAGGAAGAGGGTCTGCAGAATAGTGACAAAGTAGCGGGCGGCAACGATATGGGTGAGGAGCTGAAGAGCCGTGGGCATGGACTGGATGTCGAAGATAAAGCCCGAGAGGATAAAGGCCGGCAGGAAGGTCACGATAATGGCGATCTGCCCGGCCACGAACTGATTGTGGGCGGCGCTGGAAATCAGCAGTCCCATGCCCAGCGCCGCCAGTAAAAAGAGCGAGGAACAGAGCAGCAGGATCCAGAAGCTGCCCACCAGAGGGACGGCGAAGAGCCAGACCGCCAGCGCCACCGACAGGAGCATGCCGCCCATGCCGAGAAAGAAATAGGGGATGAGCTTGCCGAGGAGAATCTCCCCCATGGTCACCGGACTGGCCATGAGGGCTTCCATGGTGCCGCGCTCCCATTCCCGGGCCACTACCAGCGCCGTCAGCAGGGCGCCGATGAGGGTCATGATCACGGCAATGAGCCCCGGCACCAGATAATCGCGGCTGCGCAGGGCCGGATTGAACCAGATACGGTCCTGGCCGGTGACCGGTATGACCAGCGCGGCCCCGGCAATGGTGGCGCGTTGTTGCAGCCAACCCTGCCAGACACCCTGCAGGTAACCCTGCAAAATGCGGGCATTATTGGCATCCTTACCGTTGACGAATACCCCGATGCTGGTGGTGTCCCCCTGCAACACCTGACGGCTGAAGTCGCCGCGCAGCCAGAGAATTCCGTCGGCCCGGCGCGCCATCACTGCCCGTCGTGCAGCTTGAATACTGCCGTAGACTTGTGGAGTGAAGTAAGTTGACTGCTGCAGCCCGCCGATAAAGGTGCTGGTTTCCGCACTGGGCTGGTCCACCACCACGGCCACCGGCACATGGCGCGCATCCAGAGACACGCCGTAGCCAAAAAGAAAAAGCAGAAACACCGGCATGAAGAAAGCGATGGCGATGGCAGAAGGGTCGCGCCAGATCTGGATGAACTCTTTGCGAATCAGACCGCGCAGGCGCTGGAGCTTCATGATGCCCTCCGGGTCTGGCTTTCGTGTTCCTGAATGAGATGGATGAACGCCTCTTCCATACTCGGCTCGGGGTGCGCCGCATCTTTGGCCTGTTCCCGGATTTCCTGGGGGCTGCCCTGGGCCAGCACCTCGCCCAGAGACATCAGGACGAGTTGATCGCAATATTCGGCCTCGTCCATGAAATGGGTGGTGATCAGCACCGTCACCCCGCCTTCGGCCAACGCATTGATGCGTTGCCAGAATTCACGGCGGGCGAGGGGATCTACACCAGAGGTGGGTTCGTCCAGGAAGAGAATAGGCGGCTCGTGCAGGAGGGCACAGGCCAGAGCCAGGCGCTGCTTGATTCCGAGGGGCAGGTCGTCGACATTGACATCGCGATAGTCGGCCAACTGGAATTCCCGCCGCGCCCAGTCCAGACGCGTTTGTCGCGCCTTGCCGCGCAGCCCGTAGGCGGCCGAGAAGAAGGCCAGGTTCTGATCAGCGCGGAGGTTGCCATACAGCGCAAATTTCTGGGCGACGTAGCCGATGCGGCCCCGGGCCTGGGCGGTGGCATGGCGCATGTCGACTCCGGCAATCCGCAGGGTGCCGGAAGAAGCCGGGAGCAGGCCGCAGAGCATGCGAAAGGTGGTGGTCTTGCCCGCGCCGTTGGCGCCCAGCAGGCCAAATATCTCGCTTTTGCGAACGGTGAAGGTGTTGCCTTTAACCGCCTCGAACTTGCCGTAGAATTTGCATAAGTCGCGCACTTCCACCACAGTGGTTTCCGCTTCCCGGTCCGTGGGCAGGGCGGCGGGCGGAGGACCAGGTATGATTTCGGTATCCGGGTCTTCGGGGGCGCCTAACAGGTCGACAAAGGCATCCTCAAAGGCGGGTGCCGCAACCTGCCAGTTTTCTCCCGCCACGGCGTGGGGCCGGGTGTCCCGGCAGAGCACGCGCACGCCTTCGGCGAGAATGCGTGCGTCCTGAACGCCAGCCCGGTGTTGCAGGGTTTCCCGCAGGTGGCGCTTGCTCACCGCTGCCTGGGTGACCAGAAAACAGCGCCCGTTCAGCGGTTGATGGAAGGCCGCGGGGCTGTCCTTTTGCAGGAGCTTGCCCTGATGCAGCAGAATGATTTCGTCACAGCGCTCCGCCTCGTCAAAATAGGCGGTGCTCATGAGCACCGTAACACCCTGTTCCTTGAGTCCCTGGATGATCTCCCAGAGTTCGCGGCGGGCGATGGGATCGACGCCCACCGTCGGCTCGTCCAGGAGGAGCAGTTGCGGGGCACGCAGCAGGGCGCAAGCGACGCCGAGCTTTTGTTTCATGCCGCCGGACAGCGCTCCGGCGCGCCGGGCACCAAAGGGGCCGAGTGCGGTGAGTTTGAGCAGTTCCCGCTGGCGGGAAGCAGCCGCCACCGGCGTTAATCCCTGCAAATCGGCGTACAGGTCGAGATTCTCCTGTACCGTGAGATCTTCATAAAGACCAAAGCGCTGCGGCATATAACCGATGGCGGCCTGCACCCGTGTCGCCTGCCGACGGGTATCGGCGCCGAGGACGGATATCGTGCCGCTGTCGGGAATCAGCAGCCCGGTGGCAAGACGCATCAGCGTGGTCTTACCGGCGCCGTCGGGTCCCAGGAGGCCGGTGATGGAGCCGGGGGAAAGGTGCAGATCCAGGTTGATCAAGGCTTGCACCCGGTCTTTGCCGCGGGCGAAGCTTTTGCTGACCTGACTGAAACGCAAGGGCGTGTCGGTCATGGCTCAGCGTCCGCAGACGTTCGTGTTCCGATTCTGTGGCGGGTTATTTCGGAGCGGAATCTGCACCGTCACGGGCATGCCCAGGCGCAACTGGTGCCCGGGATTACAGGCATAAATACGCACCCGATACACCAGCTCGGTGCGCAGTTCGGTGGTCTGTACGGTCTTGGGGGTGAACTCGGCAGTGGGCGAAATAAAGCCTACCCATCCCGCAAAGTGCTTTCCTGGGAAGGAGTCGCTGTCGATATCGGCCTGCATGCCGAGCCGCACCTGCCCCAGTGATTTCTCCGGCAGATAAGCACGTACCCAGACGGGATTGTCTAATGCGAGGGTAAAAACGGGCACCTGTGGACTGGCCATATCCCCCGGTTCGAGAATGCGGTCTTGCACCACGCCCTCTTGCGGCGCGAAGAGTTTGGTGTCCGCCAGTTGGCGCTGTGCCAGATGCAGAGCGGCCTGCTCGGCGACGAGTTGGCTGCGGGCAGCGGCAATGTCTTCTTGGCGCGGCCCTTTGATCGCCAGGGCCAGGCCCTGTTGGGCGTGATCCAGATTGGCCCGGGCCGTTTTCAGGACGGCGGCCGCATTATCCAGATTCTGCCTGGGTACATATTGCTCCGCAGCCAGCGCCTGCTGTCGGCGCCAGGTGATTTCCGCATTGGCCAGGGCGGCCTGGACGGCGGCGGCACTGGCCCGGGCTTCAGCGATTTCTTCGGGACGGGAACCTGCCAGCAGGCGGGCCAGCACCTGTTCTTGCGTGGCAACACTGGCCTGATCACGGTCCACCGCATCCTGAAAGCGGGTCGGGTCGAGTTCCGCCAGCAACTGGCCTTTGTGGACGCGGTCACCCTCCTGCACAGAGAGACGCAGGATGCGTCCGCTGTCGTCAAAAGCGGCCTGCACCTGGCGGATGTCCACATTCCCATAAATGGTGACCTGATCGGCTGGAGCCGTAGGGCGGGTTTCCCAATAGGTCACTCCGGCACCGATGGCGAGAATGACTACTGCGGCAATGACCATCTTTTTTTTGGCAGCGGCCATGCGTCATATACTCCCAGGCTAGTGGACTATGGGTTTGCGCTATTGTCCAGCAAGGCATTGATGGCTTCGAGATCCGCCATATTGATCTGGCCAGAGGCGGCCTTAAGCTGTACCCGCGCTATGATCTGATTATAGAACGCCACATTGTAGTCCTGCTCGGCGCGGATGTAATCCGTGGCCGTCTGCAGCAGGTCGATGATGGAGCGGGTGCCCACCTCATAGCCCTTGCGTGTGCCTTCCAGGGAAACTTTGGCCGAGGCGGCGGTCTCTTTGGCGGCGCGCAATTGTGCCACGCTGTCTTTGAGATTGAGGAAGGCGGTCTGGGTACTGAGCGTGACTTCATCGCGGACATTGGCGACGTGATCAACACTGGCGATGGTCTGCGCCTGCGCCTGTTGTACGGAGGCAGAGGTGTGTCCGCCCTGATAGAAGGGTACGGAGAGGTTGAGACTCACCCCGGCCTGATTCATGGCCATGCCGGGGAAGGGGCTACCCAGGGAGTGTTGTGCGATACCCTGAAGATTCACCACCGGCCAGCGCGCACGGCGGTTATATTCGACCTGGTCCTGCGCGGTTTGCAACTGCGCTTCCGCCTGATGCATCAGCGGTTGATCTTTGACGGCACTTTGTACCCAACGGGTCATATCGTCGGGCTGGGGACCCATGGCCTCATAATGCCCCAGGTTGTCGAGCACGCCGATGGGATGATGGGTGAGTCGTTGCAGACGGCGCTGGGCAACAGCGACCCCGTTGCGGGCCTTGATGAGATCAGCTTTGGCGGCATCAAGGCGGGCTTGTGCCTCACGTACGGCAATGATGTCCCCGGTGCCGATTTTCAGGGTGGCGTCCGTCTGTTTGTAAATGCTTTCGAGCAGCGATTTCTGTTTTTCGGCAACATGTTTCTGGGCCTGCGCCTCCAGTACGCCGAAGTAGGCCTGAGCCACCTGCAGGGCCAGTTGCTGTTCGGTATAGGTGAGGGCTGCTGCGCTGGCCTGAATCTTGGTGTCGGCTTGCCTGAGCGCTGTCCATGCCTGACCGTCAAAAACGGATTGGGTAATGTTGACGCTGTAGCTGTCTGACAGGTAGGCGCGATTGATGGGCTCCGCCCCAAAGCCGGTGATGTCGGCGGTGTTAAAGCCAACACCGGCACCGGCACCCACATGGGGGAGCAGGGCGGAACGGGCGAGGGGCTTGTCCTGCATCTGCGCCGACAGTTCGGCGCGGGCCTGCGCCAGGACGGGGTCTGTCCGGTAAGCCTGCTGATAGGCCTCAACGAGGTTTTCCGCCCAGGCGGGCGTCGCGCCCAGAATCAATACCGCCATGAGAAGCGAAAGACGTGGGGGGAGACGATCTGCGCGCATGGGAATGACCCTATCGTGACGGTAAGGCCACAAGATACTGACCGATCGGTCAGCCGTCAAGGAAGAATCCCGCGGTGATGTGCCCCAAAGCCGCATCCGGGAATGGGCAAAATCACGCTTCTCCCTTATGCTGATGCTCCCGTTTCAGTGGACGCCGCGTTGCTTATGCCTCACCCTGTACTGACCCAATGTGTGGTGCCCTATCCGGAGAATGTCGCCACGGTGTTTGCGCCGCTCGCCTCAACGCCCTGGTCCTTCTTTCTGGATAGTAGCGCGACGGTGTCCCCGCAGGGGCGTTACAGCATGCTGGTGACGGCACCGCGCCAGCGTCTGTGGCAAGAGGCGGGGCGGCTTTGGATTGCCGATGGGGATGGTCCCGCGCGGCGCTCGGCGCTTTCGCTCTGGGAGGCGTTGCGCAAGTCTGTGACGAGGCTCACTGATGCCGCTTCTCTGCCCGCAGAATTACCGTTCGCGGGCGGGGCGCTGGGCTATCTGGCCTATGATTTCGGGCTGGCGGGGCAGGGTATTCCGCAGCCTCCTACACAGTCTCTTCCTGAAGCGGCCTTCGGTATTTACGATACGGCGCTGCTGGTCGACCATCATGGGCGTAAGGCCTGGCTTTGTGCGCCCGAAGACCGGATGGTGCAGGCACTCGCGGAGTGGCAGCCACGCCTGGCTTGCGAGACAGCATGTTCCCCCGATCCATCTTTTCAGGTGCAGGGGCCGGTGCAGCCGCTCTGGAGTCGCGGGGACTATGCCACAGCTCTTGGCCGGGTGCAGGACTATATCCAGGCGGGTGACTGTTATCAGGTGAATCTGGCCCAACCCTTCGCCGTCCCGTACGCAGGATCGCCATGGTTGCTTTACCAGCGTCTGCGGACGGTCAATCCGGCGCCTTTTTCGGCATATTTGTCCTTGCCCCAGGGCGCGGTGCTGAGTTTTTCCCCGGAACGGCTGCTGCGGGTTCAAAAAAATCGTTTACAGGTCCGACCCATCAAAGGGACACGCCCGCGCCTGGAGGATCCGCAGGAAGACCAGCAGATGGCGCAGGCACTTTTAGCCAGCCCCAAGGATCGCGCCGAGAACGTGATGATTGTCGATCTGTTGCGCAACGATCTGGGGCGGGTGGCCGCGACTGGCTCGGTGCAGGTGCCGCAACTCTGCGCGCTCGAGTCTTACGCCCACGTTCATCATCTGGTCAGCGTGGTGGAGGCGCGCTTAGCACCGGGACAGGATGCCTTGAGTGCGCTGGGGGCCTGCTTTCCGGGGGGGTCCATTACCGGGGCTCCCAAACGTCGGGCCATGGAAATCATCGCGGAACTGGAAGCCGGCGCGCGCGGCCTGTATTGCGGGAGTATTGGTTATCTGGATCAGCGCGGCAGCCTGGATATGAATATTGCCATTCGCAGTATGACGGCGGTTCAGGGTGAGCTGCGCTTCTGGGCGGGGGGCGGCATCGTCGCGGATTCTGATCCGGATGCGGAGTATCAGGAGACGCTGGATAAGGTGGCCGTATTTCATCGCGAGCTTGCAGCATTGGCGGGAGAGGGATGAGGGTGTTTGTCATAGTGACCCCATCTGGCATAGAGTCGCTGCCAGTCTTGACTGCAAAAAACTGAATATGTCCGAAGAAAACAAAAAACGTCATACCCATTGGCAATTGTTGCTGCAGATCGTCTTTACGATCGGCATTCTGGTTTGGCTCCTGCATAACACCAACTGGCAGGAACTGGGTCAGCGTTTTGCGGCGTTACGCCCGTTGTGGTTTGTGGCGGCCGTGTTGTCCTATGCCATGAATCTGTCGGTGTCTGCCATACGCTGGCGCATTATTCTCATGGCGATGGAGCGCTCCGCACCCATGCTCTGGCTGCTGCGGCTGAACTGGGTGGGTGCCTATTTCAATCAGGTACTGCCGGGTTCCGTGTCCGGTGACGTGATCCGCGCCTGGTACACCCGCCATCAGACCCACTCCATGCCGCTGGCGCTGGCCGCAGTGTTCGGAGACCGCTTCATGGGTTTGGGGGCGCTCATCGCCATTGCTGCCGTGGCCTTTGTGCCGGGCGGTGCGCGGGTGGGATTGTTGCCGCAGATGGGTTGGACGATCGGGATTCTGGTCTTTGCCTACGTCCTGATTGTATTTTTGATTCTGAGCCCATTGCTCAACTTTCTGGAAAAATTTGCGGGTAGGCTGGGTGAAAAGCTGCACGACATTCGTCTGGGAATGGCGGCACTGCTGCGTCATCGTCTGGCCCTCGGCGGCACGATTGTGCTCTCCTTTGTGGTGCAACTTTTTTCCATCCTGACTTTCTGGCTGCTCGCCCGTGCCCTGGGTGAAGCCCCCGACGCCGTGGCGGTCTGGGTGGTCTGGCCGGTGATCAGCCTTTTTCTGGCCTTACCCATCTCTTTTGCGGGCTGGGGACTGCGTGAGGGGCTGATGGTGTTTTACCTGTCTTACCTGCACATGGGGCATGAACAGGCACTGGCGCTCTCACTTTTGCTGGGCTTCACCGTCGTGCTGACCAGCCTGCCGGGTGCGCTGCTCTGGATTGGGCTGCATCGCCACCATCAGGCTCCGCCAGATTTGAAAACACCGCCCGCCTCGCGTTAAACTGCGCGTCTTGCTGGCGTAGCTCAGTCGGTAGAGCTACTGATTTGTAATCAGTGGGTCGGGGGTTCGATTCCTCTCGCCAGCACCATATAAAATAGGCACTTAGCTCAGCATGCTAAGCGCCTTTAATTTTTCGTGTAAGTGAATCAAGGATATGGAAGGGGAAGGCAAGGCTTCGAACACGATCGGTCTGCACCTGGCGGTTTTTTGACATCCTCCTCGCCCTCAGCCTACGGCTGCCGATCTCAAGATCGGGAAGGACGAGGATTCCTTTCTGCCAACAGCGGCCCTACTTCAGCCACTTCGA
>JAKAFG010000062.1 GCA_021818125.1 Pseudomonadota bacterium
GGCTGTCCGCACGCAATACCGCAAGATAGAGCGCATCCTTATTGGGAAAATAATGATAGATATTGGCTTTGCTGATACCCGCCTGCAAAGCGATGGCGTTCATGGAGACGGCATCAAACGCCTTATCAGAGAAGAGCTTTTCGGCGGCCGCCAAAATCCGCTGTCGTCCCTCACCTTCGATTGCCAGTGGCAAATCCTCCACGATCCCCCCTCCGCCCCCAACATATGACGGTCGCCCTTGCACAGCGCTCGACCAATCGGTCAATATCTGAGCAGTGTAGCACCACCCATGGCGATTGTCCCCCTGCGGACAAGGGCGGATAGTTATCCACCATCCGCCCGCAATTTGCTATTCTAGGCGCCAAAGATTTTGGCAAAGGAACCACGCATGTTTACCCATACACCCAGCCAGGGAGATCTGTCTTTTTCTTTGTTGTTGCGAGCGCTTCGCGGCATCACCTTATGGCAGCCTATTCTGGTGTACGTCATCGCCGTCTTCCTGGGCATGACCGGCTTGGAACTCTTCGCGCAATGGCCTGGGGGATGGGCAGGTGCCACCATGGGGGTGATCATTCTGATGACCAGTTTTGGTGTCGGCTACCTGGGCGCTGGCGGCGTTCTACTGCACGAGGCGCGCGGCGACCCATTGCCGGGAGTGGCTAAAAGTCTCCGCTTTGGCATACGGGTGCTGCCGCGTCTGCTGGGACTGCTGATTATTGAAAGTCTCTTGCTTTTGGGCATTTTTGTCGTAGAAGTACTGGGATTTCTCGCATGCAAGATACCGGGGGTTGGCGCGATGCTCTTTGTCCCGCTCTTCCCTGCCATCATGTTGGTAAACGCCATTGTTTTTGTCCTCGCCATTATTGTCTTCAATCTCTCCGGGCCCGCGTTGTGGCACGGCGAAAGCGTAGGTAACTCACTTCGTCATACCATCTCCATCGCTCGCAATAAACCAGGCTCTATTCTGTTGATGATGTTACTGCTCGCCGCGTTGGCAACTGGCATGGGAATTATTATTGCGGTGATTCTCTACACCGGATACAGCATGGCACTAACGGCTGCAACTCCCGTGCTGGCCGAAGAAATCAGCCGCAGTGCAGACATGTTCTGGCAAATGCTGGGGGCACTGTCTGGCGATAGACTCATCAACGGCGAAATATTTGCGCAACCGGTGGCAACAAGCACCTCCTTATATAACGCAGGACTCAGCATGGGGGTTGGCCTGGCCGGTGCGCTGGTATTTATTCTTCCCAATGTGGTGTTCCTGCTGGGTATGGCACATATCTATATTGAGGCCCTTGAACTGGTAGCACCTGAGGATGTCTAATTTCGCCATGAAAAAATGGATACGCCAACTGGAAATTGAGAAAAACCGCTGCCAGAGTTGTGGTATGCCGCTACAGTTTGATCCCCAAGGCGGGGGGACGGAGGCCGACGGCAACCATAGCATCCGTTACTGTAGCTATTGCTATGCGGCGGGCCAGTTCAAGGAACCAGAACTGACGCTGGGCGCTATGCAGCACCGCGTTCGCCAACTGATGCGCAACCGCAATGCCCCATGGTATATCCGCGCTTACATGGCGCACCGCGTACCAACGCTGGCGCGCTGGCGGGGATGCAAAAAGCGTTAGTGGAATGCCGTATTACAAAAAGCCCCCGCATGCTCATCGCTTTGGGGGCCTCTGTACGCGAAAAACCGCTCAGATCGGGGATTAAATCGCGGAACGGGGACGACGGCCACGACGGGGCTTCAGTTCCTGCATGAGCGCGTTTCCACGGTTATCCAACTCACCCAGCAGATGGCCGTTATCACCCACGCGGTCACGAACTTCAGCGACAGCCGCAAGAATCTGCGCAGGCTCCCAATCAGGCACCAGACGAGAAATGCGGTCCATCAATGACCGTCGTTGTGCCTCACGCTCACGACGTGCGCGCGGGCTTTCCTGCAAACTCCGCTTCTGCTGTTCAAATTTTGCTAACTGCTCACGCAGCCGCATCTCTGTCTGGCGTTGCTTCTCTTCTAAATCCGCCAAACGCTCTTCTGAGGTACGGCGGTGACGTTTTTTTGCTTGCGCTTCCATAGTCATTCACTCCTTAAAAATTAGGTTGCCATGGCGGACGAAATCACCAATGTGATAATTATGTCAGCTTGTTTTTGCTTTGGCAAATACAAACGCATCGGCAAAAACATGTTCTGGATTCAATCCTGCTCCCTGTAAAGCGTCGGATAAGGAAAAAACCATATCGGGATGTCCACAAATATAGGCATCGATTGCGCTCGCATCTGGAAAATCATGAATGACTTGTGCGGTAACATAACCAGTAGCTCCCGACCAGGAAGCATCCGGACGAGATACTATCCGGGTTACCTGAAAGTGGTCATGACGCGACTGCCATTCACTCAGTAAGTCCTGATAATAAAAATCCTCCGCATGGCGTACACCCCAATAAAAATGGATCGGACGTACGGAGCCCTGCGCGAAGAGAGACTCGAGCATACTCTTAATAGGTGCAAAGCCAGTGCCGGTGGCCACCATCAGCAAAGGACGAGTGGATTCCTGACGAATAAAAAAGGTGCCTAACGGGCCTTCAAAACGCAGGATGTCCTTTTCTTTCAAAGCACCGAACACATGCCCGGTAAAGGCACCGCCAGGCACTTTTTTAATGTGCAGTTCTAACAGCGCATCGTCGCCGGGCATATTGGCGAGGGAAAAACCCCGCCTGCCACCATCTTTCAGAAGGATGTCGATGTACTGCCCAGGAAGGAACTGCAGGCGCTCCGTAGCAGGAATTTTTAGAAAGAGCGCGCGCACATCAGGTGCCAAATCCACTATTTTGACTACTCGCGACGGCAGGGTTTTGATCTGAATATCCCTTGCAGCGCCGATCTCCCGGACTTCTATCGTCACATCGGACAAGGGCACTGCCTGACAGAAGAGCGCCAGCCCCGCCTCCTTCTCCGCAGCCGACAACGTTTTTTCTTCCACCTTCCCGTAGTCTACTTCTCCGCTGAGAATACGCCCCTTGCAGGTCGCACAAGTACCATTGCGGCAACTGTAGGGGATGTTAAAACCGTGCCGTAGAGCCGCCTCCAGGATGGTTTCATCACTATCGCAATCCATCTCGTGGCCACTGGGTTCAATATGCAGACGGTAAGGCATAAGCACATCCTCTCATAACAATTTAAAATATTTCGGCGGACATTCTAACAGATGCGCGGCAGGTTGACCGTGCTTCACGGATACTCCCGGTTGAGATCATAGCGATTCACAATGCGGCAGAATAATTCCGCCGTCTGGCGCGCATCATAGAGCGCCGAATGCGCCTGCGTGTGGTCCCAGTCCAGACCGGCGGCCAGAGCGGCCTTGGCCAGCACGGTCTCACCATAGGCCAACCCGGCCAGACTGACGGTGTCAAAGGTACTGAAAAGATGAAAGGGGTTATTTTTAACGCCCGTCCGCTTTTCTGCTGCCTTGATAAAGGACAAGTCAAAAGAGGCATTGTGCCCCACAAGAATGGCACGCCGGCATTGCGCGGCCTTTATAGCCGTGCGCACCGGCCTGAAAACTCCGCGCAAGGCTTCCTCCTCGGAAATCGCGCCGCGCAACGGCTGAAATGGATCAATACCAGTGAATGCCAATGCTGCCGGGTCAAGCACAGCCCCGGCAAAGGGCTGCACATGAAAGTGGTGCGTGGCTATCGGCCGTAACTGCCCCACTTCGCCGCCGATTATAATCGCAGCCACTTCTAACAAGGCATTACGGTCAGGATCAAATCCTGACGTTTCCACATCGACTACTACCGGCAAAAAGCCGCGAAAACGTCCGGCCAAAGCCGCCATTAGCGTCTTACCCCTCAATACGTTGAGAAAAAACCAGAGCGCGTGGTGCGGCCAGCAGGACCGCGGTGGAGACGCTCAAGGTTACTGACGCAGTCAACATCACCATTACTACCAATTGCATGGATACCGCAGCAAGCGGTGCCATGCCCGCCAGAATCATGCCTGCGGTAATTCCCGGAATATGAATCATGCCGACACTTTTCAGGCTGTCGATAGTCGGGATCAATGCGCTGCGCACCACCATACTATACAGGTTGCGCATGGCCTGACGATGATTGGCACCCAGCGCCAGCATGGCCAGCAACAACTCCTCGCGCTGGTCCACCTCGCTGCGCAGACGGTTAAGCGCCAGCGATACCGCGTTCATCGCGTTGCCGATAATCATACCGCCAATGGGGACCAATGATTCGCCGCGCCAGAAGACCAACCCGGACAGGAGCATCCAACCAAGGGTGACGGTAGTCGCCACAGTAATGCTGACCACCCCGATCCAGTAGACGTGAGGAATACCGGCACCACGCTTACGATTAAAACGACCGGCCATCAGGATCATGGCCACCAGAAAGAGTACCAGCAAAAACGGCTGGTGCTGGCGGAACAGCCAGCCCAGCAAAAACCCCATGATCCCTAATTGGACCATCGCCCGCGCCGCGGACCAGAGCAGTTCCTTGCCTACTCCGAGACGCTGCCAGGCAGACAAAGCCCAGGCACTGCCCAGGAGACCCATCACTCCCGCCATGGTCCACGGCGAGAAGGTGCTAAAAATATCCGGGGCTGCGTTGTTCATTCGCGTTTATACGCCTCTGACAGCAGACGCCAGTCACCCGCTACAAAGCCTTCCAGAGGCCGAAAGCGCTTTTTATAGTCCATTTTTGGGCTGCTGGCGACCCAGTAGCCGAGATAAAGATGGGGCAAGCGCTGTTTCCTGGTCCATTCAATCTGGCTGAGAATAGCGAAAATACCGAGGCCGCGTTGCGGCAGATCCGGCGTGTAAAAGGTGTAAACTGCAGACACACCACCGTCCAGCACATCCACCAATGCCACCGCTAGTGGGTGTTTATCCTGCTCAAAGACCAGCAAGCGGGCATCAACGCCACCGGTTTCCACAATCATTTCCCGATACAGGCGATCCGCGTGCTCGTCCATGCCGCCCCCCGGATGCCGCCAGCGTTGATAGTCCGCAAAGAGGCGAGCATGGGCGGCATCCCACTGCGGAACCTGCTCATATATTTGAATGCCCTGGTTCCTCGCCCAGGTGCGGCGCTGGCCACGATCCGGCTGAAACTCCGCAACGGGGATACGCACGGAAATACAGGCATCGCATTGTGGGCACATCGGGCGATAGGCCACCGGGCCATTGCGCCGGAATCCTTTCTGCAAGAGCTGGTCATACTCCACGCCACCCACCATCTCGCGGGGATCGCTGAGCACCAGGAGTTCTTCCTGGTCTGGCAAATAGGGACATTTCTGCAAAGCGGATAAATAGAAGGCCATGACTAAAACATCTCGTGCGGAGGTAACGAGATTTTCCAGTCGGCTTGTGCGTGTTGGGTGCGCAGATCGGCGAGGGCCTGCAAGAAATCGCGGCGGGGCACTTCGCGCACGCCCATGCTTTGCAAATGTGGGGTGATGAACTGGGTATCAATCAGACCAAAGCCCCAGCGCTGGAGGTGGCGCGCCAGGAGGACAAGGGCCAGCTTGGAGGCATCGGGCACCCGGCTGAACATGGACTCTCCAAAAAAGAGTCCGCCGAGGGCTACGCCGTAGAGCCCGCCGACCAAGCGGTCCTGCTGGTAGACTTCCATGGAATGCGCTGCTCCGGCGGCAAAAAGATCCACATAAGCGGCCCGCACCGCCGGAGTAATCCAGGTACCACCCTGCCCGGCACGCGGCTCCGCACAAGCGTCGATGACACCGGCAAAGTCGCTGTCCATCTGGTATTGCCAGTCCCTGTTACGGGCCGACTTGCGTAAACTGCGGCTAATATGTACCGCCGAGGGCTCCAGGACAGCACGGGGATCAGGGGACCACCAGAGAATGGGGTCCTCCTCGCCAAACCAGGGGAAGATGCCCTGCGCGTAGGCCCTGAGCAGACGCTCCCGGGATAAATCTCCACCGATGGCGACCAGATTGCCGTCGGCCTGCTCCGGGTCGGGAAAAGGGGCTGACCGGTCATGACTGCGCAGGAGGACCGGACGTACGCCCTCAGGGCGCAACTGCACTGCCTCCTGCCTGCATCAAAGACCAATCCTCCATTTGCGGTACTAACTACCGGTAACTATACCCGTTTTGAAGTGCTTGCAGGGCCGACACCCGCGACTCCAGACTGGGGTGCGTAGCAAACCAGCCGCGCCAGCTTCCGGAAATATAGGCCGTCGCCATGGGATCGCGCATCACATCATGCACCACATGCATGGCTTCCGCCCGCTGATGCAGCTTTTGCAGCGCCGAGACCATCGGGGCCACGCCCACCTGCTCGGCAGCAAAACGATCCGCCGCGAACTCCCGGCGGCGCGAAAACCAGGTGATGGGAATCAGCGCCAGGAAAGACAGGCCAATCTGCAAAACTATGGACACCATAAAAGCGATCATGGGCCGGTCATCAAACTGCCGCGCGGCCAGCATGGACAGCCAGAATACAAACGTATTCATCAAACCTTGTAGTAAGGTGGTGCTCACCATATCGCCATTGTATACGTGCCCCATCTCATGCGCCAGTACCGCCTGCACCTCATTGTCGCTGAGCAGGTTGACCAGACCACTGCTCACCGCGACCATGCTATGATTGCGGCCCGGTCCGGTGGCGAAGGCATTAGGCTCATCATTCCAGTACACCCAGACTTCCGGCATGCGGATGCCCAGGCGATTAGCGAGCTGTGCGACCGAGTCGTACACCAAATGTTCCTTGGCCGACTGCGGTGTGTCGATGCGTTGCATCTGCAGCCCCACGCGCGCCAGATGTTTCGACATCAGCAGCGAAATAAAGGCGCCGCCAAAACCGATCACCAGCGCCCAGAGCAGATCCGTGTTGCTCACCGAGCCACGCAGGTCCACACCGAACAGCGGTAGAACAAAATTGACCAGAATGGTAAAGCTGATCGACAGGCTGACGAATATCAGCAGGTTCGTCACCACCAACAGCAATATGCTCTTGAATGATCTCATGACACGCACGCTCCATCAGAATACCTTGACCCATCCCGCGATACAGCGAATCCTTCATCGCGACTGATTGCCTTTTGTTTTTTATGGCAACGCGGAATCAGTCTAACATCAATATAAGGACGCAGGAAGAGACAGATAAGGACTCAGAACGGCGGCGGACCAGTGCGGGATATAGGGCAACACCCCCAGGCAAGGCGCCGGCAAACGCTGTTGCAAGGTCTCCAAGGTGCCCTCTGCGACCGCAGGATTCAGGGTGTTTGCCACCCATCCGGCGAAGAGCAGGCCCCGTGCACGGATGGCCTCGACACTCAGCAGGGTGTGGTTGATGGCTCCCAGCCGCAAGCCCACCACCAGCAGCACCGGGAAATGCAGGTCCTCGGCCAGTTCCGCAAAGCCCCAGTCAGCGCCCAACGGCACGAGAAAACCACCCGCGCCCTCCACCAGTACGCAGTCCATCGCCACGGATTGCGCCCGGACGAAGGCCGCGACACGCCCACGATCCACGGTAACGCCCGCCTGCTGCGCCGCCCAGTGGGGGGCCAGCGGCGGGTCGAAGGCGTAAAGATTGGTTTCGGCAATGCTGCGCGGGGGCTGGCTGGCGGCGCGCAAAATTTCCACGTCCTCCCAGGTACCGTCGGCCTCGACCCCCGAGACAATGGGTTTGAGGGCCGCAACGCGCATACCGTGACCGGCGCAAAGCTGTGTCAGCGCCGCCGTGACAGCGGTTTTGCCGACGCCCGTGTCGGTACCGGTGATGAAAAGTCCGCGCGCCTGGCGCACTTGCTGCTTCGGCGATGGCTGTTCCTGCGTCACGGGCGGCGATGCCGTTGGATCAAGGGAAAAGCTACACCACCGTCTTCACGTGGAAGGGCGCGCGGCCCACTGCTCCAGGCATGTCCGTAAACGACTTCATAGGTGGCAGGCAGGCGGCCGTCGGCGCGAAAACCCTCGTAGGCCTGCCGCAGTGCCTGCAGGCGGCGGGGGGTGAGCAGGCCACGGGCGCGACCTGCGGCGGCATTGGTGGCACCGATATTACGCAGATCCCGTAGGAGATCGTCTACCGCCGCATAGGTGAGCTGATAATGTTCTACATCCAGGACCGGCATTTCGTAGCCCTGACGCACCAAGGCATCGCCAATATCATGCATGTCGATGAAATGACTGACATGGGGCTGGTCGTCTACCGCCGCAAAGGCCTGACGCAGTTCTTTGAGGGTGTCCGGACCGAGGGTGCTGAACATGAGCAGGCCGCCGGGACGCAGCACCCGCGCAAACTCGCGTAACACCTGATCCAGATCATTGCACCACTGAATGGACATGTTGGCGTAGAGCAGGTCGATGCTGGCCGTCGCCAGTGGCAAATTTTCCGCGTCGCCCTGGCAGAAATACTGACGCTGACGCCAGCCTTTACGACGCCGGGCCTGCTGTAACATGTTCGACGCCAGATCCAGGGCGAGCAGCCGCGCACGGGGATAACGGCGATTGAGACGGCGGCTTTGCAAGCCGGTACCACTACCCATATCGAGTATCCATTGGGGTTCCAGCTTGACGAAGTCCAGTCGCTCAATGAGCTGCGCGCCGACCTGATCCTGCAGGACGGCACTGGTTTCATACGCGGCCGCTGCCTGCTCAAAGGCCCGCCGCACGGCGCGTTTTTCCATGAAGAAGGACGGATTGCCGGAGCTCATCCCCAGGTCTCCAGCAGCGCGTGGGTGCAGGCTTGCGGATGCGACAGAAAAGGGGCGTGACCAGCCTGTTCCAAGAGGGTAAACCGGCTGCCGGTCAAGCGCTCGTGGAGATATTCACTGGCGCCGACGGGCACAATACGGTCCTGTCGCCCGTGCACGAGATGCACCGGTATGGGTAGTGCCATCAGTTGGCTACGCAAATCCACTTCCCGCAGCAGGCCCAGCCCATCGGCAAGACAGGCCTGATCCGGCATAGGCCAGGCGCTGAGGCCCTCCAGAGCGCGGCGTCCTTGTGGATCGTTCAACACTTGCAGGGCGAGGAAGCGCCGCCGGGTACCCTGGGGATCTTCGCGCAGGCGTTGAGCGAAATCCTCCAGAGTCGCGGTAGGGATGGCCGGAGACCAGTCGGGGCGCTGGCAAAAAGCCGGGGAACTGGATATCAGCACCAGTCCATCCAATAATTCAGGGTGCTGCAAGGCGATGCCCAGGGCCAATAAGCCCCCGAGGGACCAGCCGAGCAACAGAGGCTTGGGGGCCTCCTGAGCAAGCATCTGGCGGAGACTTTCCAGACTGGCA
Organism: Pseudomonadota bacterium; assembly: GCA_021818125.1. Lineage (GTDB taxonomy): Bacteria > Pseudomonadota > Gammaproteobacteria > Acidithiobacillales > Acidithiobacillaceae > Acidithiobacillus. Next base: position 9,271 of record JAKAFG010000062.1, read on the forward strand.
GACCAAGCTAGGCCGGAGGGCGCACAGGGCGTCTGCCCGTGACCGGGGAGATCGTAGCTGATACAAGTGAAATGGGCATCCAGAAGGGGCCGCCAGGAAGCGAAGACCCGGCTTTCCATCCCCCAGCCATGGAGCAGCACCAGCGGACGTCCCTGACCACTGACCTGACGCGCCCAGTTCATAAGACCTCCCGGAGCGCGGTAGCCAGAAGCTCGATATCATCCCGACTGTGCGCCGCACTGAGGGTGATGCGCAGCCGGGCACTACCGGCAGGCACCGTCGGTGGCCGTACTGGCGGACAGTAAAGGCCGGCACGGCGCAATTGGGCGCTGACCGTCAGCGCCCGCCGCGCATCGCCCAACAGGAGACCCTGAATAGGTGTCTCGCTGGCCAACCAGGGGGCATCGGGCACTTGCGCACGCAGA
>JAKAFG010000063.1 GCA_021818125.1 Pseudomonadota bacterium
GAAAAGTATGTTTTCCAGAAGATGGGCGTACCTTTCCGGCAGATGCACTCCTGGGACTATTCCGGCCCTTATCACGGCTATGACGGCTTCGCCATCTTCGCCAGGGACATGGATATGGCCATCAACAATCCCGTGTGGAGCTTGACCAAAACGCCCTGGGAGTAGGTACCGTGGGGGCGGCACAGGCCGCCCGCTTATCGGCGGACAACGGGCCGCCCCAACGATCAAATGAGGAATATCGCCATGAGTCAGAATGCTGAAAAAGTGCTTGACCACTTCAATCTGTTCCGTGAACCGGAATACCAGGAAATGTTCAAGAACAAGAAGGAACAATTTGAAAACACGGTACCACAGGACAAGCTCGTGCAGGTCCGTGAATGGACAAAGACGTGGGATTATCGGGAAAAGAATTTTGCCCGTGAGGCCTTGACGGTAAATCCGGCCAAAGCCTGCCAGCCCCTGGGTGCCGTGTTTGCCGCAGTGGGCTTTGAGAGCACCTTGCCTTTTGTGCATGGTTCGCAGGGTTGCGTCGCCTATTATCGCAGTCACCTGAGTCGGCATTTCAAGGAGCCCACCTCCTGCGTGTCGTCTTCCATGACTGAAGATGCCGCCGTATTCGGCGGCCTCAACAACATGGTTGATGGACTCGCCAATGCCTACGCCATGTACAAGCCCAAGATGATTGCCGTTTCCACTACCTGTATGGCGGAAGTGATCGGTGATGACCTGAACGCCTTCATCAAGACCTCCAAGGAAAAGGGCAGCGTACCAGAAGAATATGATGTGCCTTTCGCCCATACTCCGGCCTTCGTCGGCAGCCATGTCACCGGCTATGACAATGCTCTGAAGGGTGTACTGGCGCATTTTTGGGACGGCAAGGCGGGTACCGTACCAGCACTCGTGCGCGAACCCAACGAGAAGATCAACTTCATTGGCGGCTTTGACGGTTATACCGTCGGCAACACCCGGGAAGTGAAGCGCATCCTGGACCTCATGAACCTGGAATATACGATCCTGGCCGACACCAGCGATGTTTTTGATACGCCGAGCGACGGGAAATTCCGCATGTATGACGGCGGCACCACTCTGGAAGATACGGCCGCAGCCCTGAATGCCAAAGCCACTTTCTCCATGCAGGAATATTGCACGGAAAAGACTTTGCCTTTCATTGCAGAGCACGGTCAGGAAGTCGTCGCCCTGAATTGCCCCATCGGCGTATCGGGTACGGACAAATTCATTATGGAATTGTCCCGTGTCAGCGGCAAAGCGATTCCCGATGAACTGAAAAAGGAACGCGGGCGTCTGGTGGATGCCATTGCGGATTCCACGGCGCACATTCATGGCAAAAAGTTCGCCATCTACGGTGATCCGGATCAGTGCCTCGGTCTGGCGGCCTTCCTGATGGAACTGGGCGGCGAACCCACCCATGTACTGGCCACCAATGGGTCCAAGCATTGGGCGGCGAAAGTACAGGCATTGTTCGACAGCTCACCCTTCGGCAAGGATTGTCATGTCTACGCCGGCAAGGATCTCTGGCACATGCGCAGCCTGCTGTTCACGGAGCCGGTGGATTTCCTCTTCGGCAACACCTACGGGAAATATCTCGAACGCGATACGGGCACGCCCCTTATCCGTTACGGCTTCCCGATCTTCGATCGCCATCATCATCACCGTTATCCCATCTGGGGCTATCAGGGCGGCCTGAATATGCTGGTTCGCATATTGGACAAGATTTTTGACGAGATCGACAACAACAGTAATGTGCCGAGTCAGAGCGATTACAGTTTCGACATTATTCGTTAATCGCTAAGGCCTTATCGGCTATCCGGCGGCGCGTTAGCGCCGCCTCTCAAGGAGCAGCAGCATGGCTGATGTCACTTTCACCTCCCCCAAAATGGCTAAAGACCTGACGGTTTATGCCCCGGCCGGGGATTGCCATACCTTATTGGCAATTGAAGACGCTGAGTTGAAAGATTTGCCGCCGCCCTGGCGTCTGGCGTGCCCGTACCATCGTGCGCGATGAAGATATCTTGGTAAGGCTCTGAATTTTATTTCGTGAGGATAGAGCGATGGGACTGGTGCAATTTATTTCACCGCGTATCGGGGGCGACTGGTCTATGTCCTGTCGCAGCCATCAGCCCATATCTCTCCTGAAGATGGCCCGCATGTGTAATGTGCCCCTACCCGTCCATTGCCAGAAAGGCGTTTGCGGGGCCTGTGCGGTGAAGGTAACCCCAGAGGGGAAACAACAGCAGTTGTGTCTGAATGTTTTTGAAAAGCAAACGTTGCAGGGCCTGGGCAAGCTCCCCGCCATGCTGGCCGGTGAAGACCAGAAACTGTGGAAAGGACCATATTGGCGGCTGGCCTGCCAGTGCATAGTGGGAACCGGTGATCAATTCTTTGTCGCATTCTGACTTACCAGGAGGTGCTTTATGTTGCAGAACAAAATCCAGGAGGTTTTCAACGAACCGGGATGCAGCAAGAACCAGAGCAAGTCCGACAAAGAGCGCAAGAAGGGCTGCACCAAGGCGCTGCAACCGGGCGGCGCGGCCGGTGGTTGCGCTTTCGATGGGGCAAAAATTGCCCTGCAACCCATCACCGACGTCGCTCACTTGGTCCACGGTCCTATCGCCTGTGAGGGCAACTCCTGGGATAACCGCGGTTCAAAATCCTCGGCTTCGCAACGGTATCGCACCGGCTTTACCACTGACATCAACGAACTGGATGTGGTCTACGGTGGTGAAAAGCACCTCTTCAAATCCATCAAAGAGGTGATCGATAAATACGATCCGCCGGCGGTGTTTGTTTATCAGACCTGCGTGCCGGCGATGATCGGGGACGATATCGAAGCCGTCTGTAAAGCGGCGAGCCAAAAATTTACAAAGCCTATTATTCCGGTCAATGCCCCCGGTTTTGTCGGTGCCAAGAATCTCGGCAACAAGCTGGCGGGTGAGGCCCTGCTGGATTATGTCATCGGCACGGAAGAGCCCGAATATAGTACGCCCTATGACATTAACATCATTGGCGAATACAACCTTTCCGGCGAACTCTGGCAGGTCAAACCGCTCCTCGACCATTTGGGGATTCGGGTCACTTGCTGCATCAGCGGTGACGCCAAATATCACGACGTGGCGCAATCCCATCGCGCCAGGGCCAATATGATGGTCTGCTCTAAGTCCATGATCAATATCGCGCGAAAAATGGAAGAACGTTATCAGATTCCGTTCTTCGAAGGATCATTTTATGGAATATCCGATACCACGGAATCGCTCCGGGAAATTACCCGCCTATTGATCCAGCAGGGTGCCCCCGAAGAACTCCGGGAGCGCACCGAAGCGCTCATTGCACGGGAAGAAGCGCGAGCCTGGCAGCGCATCGCCGAATATACCCATCGTCTGCGCGGCAAACGGGTGCTGCTGTTTACCGGTGGTGTTAAATCCTGGTCGGTGGTGTCTGCATTGCAGGAAGGCGGGATGGAAGTGGTGGGGACGAGTGTCAAGAAATCCACCAGGGAAGACAAAGAAAAAATTAAGGAAATCATGGGGCAGGATGCGCACATGATGGATGACCTGACGCCGCGGGAAATGTACAAAATGTTTCAGGAGGCGCGTGCCGATGTGTTGCTTTCGGGTGGACGCTCACAATTTGCCGCCCTCAAAAACAAAATGCCCTGGGTGGATATCAACCAGGAACGCCATCACGCCTATAACGGTTACGAGGGGATGGTCAATCTAGTGAAACAGATCGATTTGGCTCTCTACAACCCCATGTGGACCTTACTGCGCAAACCCGCACCCTGGGATATGCGGGAGGCACGGGCATGAGCACCGTCGTTCAGAGCCGCAAAGCATGCACGGTCAACCCCCTCAAAATGAGCCAGCCCATTGGCGGCGCCCTGGCCTTTATGGGCATCGCCGATTGCATGCCCATGCTGCATGGTTCCCAGGGCTGCACCGCCTTTGGCCTGGTGCTCTTTCAGCGGCATTTCAATGAGGGTATTCCCATGCAGACCACCGCCATGAGTGAGGTGGCGACGGTCATGGGGGGGCTGGATAATATCGGTAGCGCCATACTCAATATTCAGCAGCGCACCAAACCCGCCATCATCGGCATCTGTTCCACGGGCGTCACCGAGACCAAAGGCGATGACGTGGATGGCTATCTCAAAAACTTTCGTGTCATCCATCCAGAATTAGACCAGTTAGCTTTGGTCTACGTCTCTACCCCGGACTTTAAGGATGCTTTTCAGGACGGCTGGGCAAAGGCCGTGGAGAGCATGGTGAAAGGGCTGGCTGAACCCACCAGCGCGCGCCGGGAGGGTTCCGTCAATTTCCTCGTGGGGTGCCATCTCACCGCCGCGGACATCGAAGAGCTCCGGGAGATCAGTGAATCCTTTGGACTGGAGGCGACTATCCTGCCTGATATTTCCGGGTCCATGGACGGCCACATTCCGGACGACTTCACCCCAAACACCTTGGGCGGCACTCCAGTGGATGCCATCCGGCGCATGGGCGAGGCAGAATTGACTATAGCGCTGGGTGAACAAATGCGTCCTGCGGCAGAAGCCTTAATGTCAAAGACCGGCCAGCCTTATGTGCTCTTTGATCGCATTACCGGCATCGAGGCGACGGATCAGTTGTTGGACTGCCTGAGTCAGTTGAGCGGACAACCGGTACCCGTCAAATACCGCCGCCAACGCAGTCAGTTGATCGACGCCATGCTCGACAGTCATTTTTTCTTTGGGGGCAAGAAGATCGCCATCGGCGCCGAACCTGACCTGCTCTGGAATATCGGATCGTGGTTTAACGAAATGGGGGCGATCGTTACTGCGGCAGTGACCACCGCCCACTCGCCGCTACTCGAACAGATGCCTTGCGAAGAAGTGCTCATCGGTGATCTGGAGGACCTGGAGACGCGGAGTGCTGGGTGTGACCTGCTCATCACCCACTCCCATGGACGGCAGGCGGCGGCGCGGCTGGATATCGCTTTCCTGCGCATGGGATTGCCTATTTTTGACCAGCTCGGCGCCGCTCATCGTCTGTCCCTCGGCTATCGCGGTGCCCGCGATATGACCTTCGAGATTGGCAACCTGTTAATGGCGCAGGAAGAGGAAAATCGCCCAGATAGTTGGCCATTACCCATGGAGGATCACGATGCACATGCGCCGTTTGCGCTTGGTTAAGGATGCGGAACGCAGTAGTCACTTTTTATCTGGCCAACGCCCAGGAGGAACCATGAAAATCGCATTTTCAACTCAGGATATGCAGAGAGTCGATGCCCATTTTGGTTGGGCAAAAAACATCGCCATTTATGAGCTCAGTGCAGAAGGCCACCATTTTCTGGAAGCCGTGCAATTTGATGGTGAGCTTGCCGAAGATGGCAACGAAGACAAACTGGCCCCCAAGCTGGAAGCCATCAAAGATTGCGCCATTTTGTATGTGGCTGCCATCGGCGGCTCCGGTGCGGCGCGGGTGGTGGCTATGAAAATTCATCCCATCAAGGTGAATGAACCGGAACCTATCAACGAAATACTCGACAAGCTGCAGGTGGTGTTACAGGGAAATCCGCCCCCCTGGCTGCGTAAGGTCATGAACAAGGGTACGGAAAAAGCGTTTAATTTTGATGACGAAGAGGAGTTAAGTCATGCCTGAGAATACTGCAGCCGCGGCGGTATTGCCGGAAGAGTCCCTGTTTTTTCGCGAACTGGTCAAGCAGTGGCGGGCACAGGATAGCTATGGCGCCTGGGAAAAAAAGTCCGACATGGAGCTGCTGGCACCCTACGTGCTGGATAAGGAGCAGCGCCGGGCGATACCCATCATTGGCGACCCCGATCCCGAAATACTATGGCGGGTGGAACTTTTTTATAACGCCGTGGGGCTGGCTACGGAGCGTGCTTCCGGAGTCATGGTGTCGCCCATGATGAAAATGAGTCATGAAGGCTTTGGCCGCATGGTGCTGATTGCCGGACGTTTGATCGTGGTCAACAAACAGTTGCGCGATGTGCATCGTTTTGGTTTCCCCAGCATGGAAAAACTGGCCGAAGAAGGTGACAAACTGGTGGCAGGTGCCCTGGAAATGATCGAGAAATTTCCGGAGGTGGCCCGCTTTTGACCCTTGAACCAGCGTAGCTCACGCTTATGGTTCATCAGCGCATAGGAGTATGACGCCATGTCTGTATTAATGGAGATGTTACCGGTAGTAGAGGAACAGACCAATCACTGGGAGTTGATTGTGGACGAAAAAGACGCGTTGAAAACAGAAATCAAACGGCTCAATGCCCAGGCCACCCAGGCCAAAATGGATCTTCACGATCTGGCCGAAGATTTGCCCGTCGGCTGGGAGAATATTCTGGAACTGGCGAATCGTACCTACGCCGCCTACCGCGATCTGACGGCGGCCAGGGCGCGGCTCGCGTCCTTCCCCGGGGGATGACAGCATGCACGACATAACCGGCATCACCAAGGGCGGGCTCGGCTGGACACCCCAGTTTGTCGAACATATCAATGAAGAAAAGTGCATCGGCTGCGGGCGTTGTTTCCGCGCCTGCGGTCGGGATGTGCTGAACCTTATTGGTATCACTGAAGAGGGGGAGCTGGTGGCGGCGGACGATGACGAGGCGGAACGCAAATTCATGACGATTGCGCATCCGGAAAAATGCATTGGCTGCGAGGCCTGCTCCCGGGTTTGCCCCAAGAACTGCTATACCCACGCATCCATGTCCCTAGCGGTCGGCGTCTCGGCGTAACGCTTCAGAGGGGGTGCATCAATGAAGACTGCCATATATGACATTCTGATGTCCGGTCGCAACCCGGATGAGGCATTCTCTGACGCACGGTTTTTTGCGCTGTGTATCAGCCATCGCGCCATGGCACGCAAGGGCAACATCAGCGTGGCGCTTGGCCTGGAGATCAGGCAACTGAGCCATCTGTTTTCTCGTTATTTCCCGCGGATAGCGGCATCGCGCTCGACCGCACAATGCACGAAGGTCTATCTCCATAGCGCTGCAGGCGGTACTTTTCTGTGTCAATGTCTGGGGAAAAAAAACAAAGCGTCCGCGCGCAATGAGGAAACCGGCGATCTGGTTAAGCTCTTGCTGGATCAGCGTGCCAGCGTTAATCAGGCCACAGAGTGGGTAGCGGCCATTCTCGCTACGGGCTGCCTGGGCGATGATCACTTGTGGCAAGACCTGGGCCTGACGAATCGCGAGGACCTCAGTGACGTTATTAAACGCCATTTTCCGGGACTGTATTTCAAAAATACCGGCAACATGAAATGGAAGAAGTTCTTTTATAAGCAGTTGTGTGACCAGGCTGAAGTCCGGCTCTGCCAGGCACCCAGTTGCAATGTTTGTAATGATTATGCCCAGTGCTTCGGCCCGGAAGATGCCAGTGGTTGGAACCTGCTGGCTGCCCAGGGCTAAAAACCTATAAGCATCCGCAACCCGATCAGGATGCAATATTTTACCTCTACCTATACGGAGTCATTTATGTCCATCAGCATCGAACAAAGCGCATTTGCAGGGCTCAACACTCAGAAAAGACTGCTGAACCAGGTATTCAAGGGAGAACTGAATGCGCAGGGACGCTTCGGTTTTCGCGGCGAACTGGCTATCAAATTTGCCACCGCCGTGGCCGATGAAGCACGTCCACCGGAACTCCTCGCGCAACAAGTCATCAGTTCGGCAGAGCCGGGCGCCAAAAAGATTTCTTTTTTATCCTGCTATCTTCTGTCTTTTGGTTATCTGGATGCACTGGTAACGGCACTGGCCGAATATCTGGAACCCTCCGGTAAGTATTTTATTTACTGCAACAATATCGACTTCAGCAAGCGTTACCATCTGGAATACAAAGGTATTCCATTTTATATCCTGCCGCTGGATGAAGCGACGGTCTACAATGAACTGCTGGACTTGTTCGGACTGGAACGCAACGACCTCAAAAAGCTCGACACGGCGGGCAAGATCAATCGTATCGCCGAGAGCGCCTTGCAATACAGTAGCGTATTCCCCGAGATCAGCTATGCAGACTGCCTGGCGGGCATGAATCCGGTACGTGATCCCGGCGAAAACCGCCCTGTATAAACGTTTTGCCATTGTTTTAGTGAAAACCCGGATACCCAGCGGTCTCCGGGTTTTTGACATTCCAGCCCCGCCCCCTGATGTTCGTTTTCTTGCAAAACCATCCTGGGAGATGTAGAGAAACCAACAAAACGCCCTAATGGCACCTCAACATCCGTTGTTAATCATCATAATAACAATAAGTTGATAACAAATCCCAAAGCTGGCCCAAGTCTTGCAGTAAAGCATACAGGAACCCCTGTCGCGTAAGGAGTATGTCATGCTGATATTGACGGAAAAAGCCATTGATGTCGTAAAGAATCTGCTTGCCGAGAATCCTGAAGCGAGCGGATTACGGGTTGCGGTGACCGGAGGCGGTTGTTCCGGTTATCAATATGGAATGGGATTGGAGGCCGAAGCAGGCGCCGAGGACACCGTGGTGGCGATAGAGGGCGTGCCGGTTTACGTGGACAACGCCAGCGCCACGCTGCTCAGCGGGGTCGTCATCGACTATGTGGATGAACTCAGCGGCAGCGGCTTCCGTTTCGAAAACCCCAATGCTACGGGGACCTGCGGTTGCGGGTCGTCATTCACCACGGGAGACGAAGCCTCCGCTTCCTCAGCCTCCTCCTGCGGACATCGGAGCTGACGCCATGTGGGATTATACCGATAAAGTCAAAGATTACTTTTTCAACCCCAAGAATACCGGGGTCCTCGAAGAGGCCAATGCGGTCGGCGAGGTCGGTTCCATCAGTTGCGGGGATGCCCTGCGCCTGATGCTCAAGGTAGACCCGGATACGGATGTCATTCTGGATGCCCGCTTCCAGACTTTTGGCTGCGGCTCCGCCATCGCCTCGTCATCGGCGTTGACTGAACTGATCAAGGGCAAGACGCTGGATGAAGCGCTCAAAATCACCAATCAGGACATCGCCGAGTTTTTAGGCGGGCTTCCTCCCGAGAAAATGCATTGTTCCGTTATGGGTGCCGAGGCCCTGCACGCCGCTATCGCCAATTACCGCGGCGAAGAATGGGCAGATGATCACGAAGAAGGCGCGCTGGTATGTAAATGCTTCGCCATTGACTCGGCGCTCATTGAGAAGGTGGCCAGAGAAAACCATTTGTCGACGGTCGAAGAGATCACTTTCTATACCAAGGCAGGCGGCGGTTGCCAGAGCTGCCATGAGCAGATCGAGGATATCCTCGCGGCAGTAAACGGCAGCGCGCCGCTACCGATGGTGGCAGCGAAACCCGCCGCCAAAGCCGCCCCGGCCCCCATGACCATGGTGCAGAAAATCCAGAAAATATCCGCCGTGATCGATGAAATGCGCCCGCAATTCCAGATGGATGGCGGCAATATCGAACTGGTCGACGTGGATGGCGATACGGTCATGGTGGCCATGAGTGGCTCGTGCATGAACTGCCAGTCTTCCGGAATTACCATTTCCGGCATCCAGGAACGCCTGATGCTGACTCTGGGCCGTCCGGTACGGGTAGTTCCGGCCAGCATGCCGCAAGCCGTGGGGGCATAGCCATGAGCAGCGCCTATATGGACAACAATGCCA
>JAKAFG010000064.1 GCA_021818125.1 Pseudomonadota bacterium
AATACGCGCTTCCAGATACTGCGCTTCTGCAGATTGCGGATGAGCAACCAATACTTCCTGCATCATGCTCTGCGCCTGATCCAAACGACCCGCCTGCACAGCCTGCGTGACTTGCGCTACACTCGGCTCAGCCCACGCTGCTGGCGCCGCAAGCATCAAGGTAATGGCGATGGCTCCAAAAATTTTTAACTGCATACGCTCCTCCAACTAAGACGTTGTGGTTTGAATATGCGGTGAAACCCTGTCTAAATCAAGCGGCTTCACACACCATGTTCAGCAGGAAACTTTGACCGCGTTACCCTGCCGCTGGTTCCCTGCAGTTGCATGAGAAAAATGCCGGTAACGTTTGACAGCAGGCGGGTTTGTCGCCATTATACTGACCGGTCGGTATAGGCTCGTGAGAGGTGTTGTTGTGCAAAAACCATTGCCAAGACCCATTGCTGCGGCGCTGGCGACCGTGCTGGCGGGGAGCCTGGCGGCCTGTAGCTTTGAGCCGCCGCTGCGTGTACCCCAGGCGCCGCCGGATAAAACACCCTATACGGCTGGTGCGAGCATCAAACAAACGGTGGCGCCCGGTGGTCCTGCTGGCCACGCTCAGGAGATTGAGTATGGCAAAGAACTGCATGAGGACTGGTGGAAACTCTTTCACTCAACAGCGCTCGACGAGTTAATCGCCGCGGGCCTGAAAAACAGTCCGACCATCGCTCAGGCTCAGGCACAGTTGAAACAGGCTCAGGCCACTGCGCGCGCGAACTCCAGTATTTTCTACCCGCAGATAACGGGCAATCTCCAGGCCAATCGCAGCAAGTCCAGTTCAGCAGCTTTTGGCGGGAGCGGCGGCTTTCACTATTCCCTGATCACTGGAAGCGTCGGCGTTTCCTACTACCCGGATATTTTCGGTGTTAATCGTCTGGTCTACCGCAACAGTGAAGCCTTGGTGAAGTATCAACAGTGGGAGCTGGAAGCGGCGCGACTGACCCTGACCGGCAATATCGTCACCACCGCTATCAATGAGGCGGCGACGGAAGGTCAGGTTCGCGCCACCCTGGCCATCGTTGCTCAGGAAAAGAAGCTTCTGGAGCTTACGGAGAACCAGTACCGGGCAGGGGCTATCGGCTATGTCAATGTGGTGAACCAGCGCAGTCAACTGGCCACCGAAATGGCGACCTTGCCAGCGCTGGAGCAGCAACTCGCCGTCTATCGTCATGAGCTCGCCATTCTGGTGGGAGACTTTCCTGCGAACGCCAGACGCCAACTCTTTACCCTCGAAGCGTTGCAACTCCCGGAGAAATTGCCGGTAAGCCTCCCCTCGCAATTATTGAAGCAGCGCCCGGATATCCGCGCTGCACTCGCGCAGATGCGGGCGGCGAATGCGGTCATCGGTGAGGCACGGGCGCAATTTTATCCTACCGTCCAACTCAGCGCCGCATTCGGTGCCACAGCGAGTCACCCAGGTCTGTTTTTCAACCCAGCCAGCAGCATCTGGAGTCTGGTGGGCGCCATGTCGCAACCGATCTTTGAAGGCGGCAAGCTGGAGGCGCAGAAGGCCGAAGCGCACGCCGCTTATGACGTAGTGTATGCCGCTTACAGAAGCACGGTGCTCAGCGCCTTTGATCAGGTAGCGAATGCCTTGCGTGCGGTGGAGCATGATGCGCAGACCCTTGCGGCGCAGCGAGAGGCCCTCCAGGCAGCCGCGCAGGCATTGCAGCTGGCCCAGGCGAGTTATCGGGCGGGAGCCTCTGATTATCTCACCCTGCTGACTTCCGAAGTACAGTATGACAACGCCCGGATTGCTGAAATCAAGGCCGAATCGCAGCGCTATCAGGATACTGCGGCTCTGCTCGTCGCTCTGGGTGGTGGCTGGTGGAACAAAAAGGAACCCCAGGCGCACACCACCAGTGCCCCACAAAATTCCCATTCAGATGCCGGCACATTGCCGGTGACGCAGGCTAACCCATGAGCCATTATGCATTCAGCACAGCCATCCGCCGTGGAGACTGGTCATGAAAAAAGCGTTCATTATTGTAATTATCCTCCTGGTCATTGTTTTTGGCGGCATTTTTGGCTTTAAGGCCTTTGTCAACAAGAAGATTTCCGAGGCCATGGCGCACCTGCCAAAACCTGTCGTGACCGTCAGCGCCACAGCGGCCAAGTTAGAACTTTGGCATCCCCGCCTGCAGGCCGTAGCTTCTCTGGCGGCTGTGCAAGGGGTGGATATCACCCCGCAGATAGCCGGTAATGTGACCGCCATTCATTTTCATTCTGGTCAATATGTCCGGGCAGGCACCGTGCTGGTGCAGATTGACGACAGCAACCAGCTTGCTCAGCTGGCGAGCGATGAAGCACAACTGCGTCTGGCACAGATCAATCTACACCGGACCCGCGAACTGATTGCCACCAACGCCGCCAGCCAATCGCAGCTGGATTCCGCTGTGGCCACGTATCAAAGCAGTGTGGCTACGCTTAAAGACATTCATGCGACCCTGAATAAGTTGGCCATCCGCGCGCCCTTCAGCGGTTATCTGGGCATCCGCCAGGTGAATGTCGGGCAATATCTCACACCCGGTACCAAGATTGTCGACCTGCAATCCTGGGATCCGCTGCATGCGAATTTCACCCTGCCGCAAAGTGAGCTACAGGACATTCATGTGGATACACCGGTGCAAATGGAGACCGATGCGCTCCCCGGTCAGATTTTTGGCGGGGAAGTCACCGCATTGGGGGCTTCGGTGAATGGTACGACGCGACAAATTGATGTGCAGGCCACCATTGCCAATCCGAAAAGTGTGTTGCGCCCCGGACTTTTTGGCGAGCTCACGGTAGTCCGCGATGTCGAGGAAAAGGTGTTGACGGTGCCCGTCTCCGCTCTTTCATATAACACCTTCGGTGATTATGTGTATGTAATCGAAAAGAATACGCAGGATGGCAAGACCGTGGAAGTCGCCCGTCAACAAGTCATCAAGCCTGGCAAGGAGCGCAACGGACAAGTGAGTATCGTCTCTGGCCTTAAAGCGGGTGATATGGTCATCACTGCCGGGCAGGTAAAACTGGTGGACGGTAGTCTCGTCAAGATCAGCGACGAGAAAGACGCGTGAGGCGCAGAACATGACTTTTACCGATATTTTTGTTCGCCGCCCGGTACTGGCCACCGCCCTTAGCCTCATCATTTTTCTGCTGGGTCTGCATGCCTATTCGATGATGACTGTCCGCGAGTATCCGGCTCTCGTTAACACGGTCGTCACCGTAACCACCGCGTATCCCGGAGCCAGTCCGAATATCGTACAAGGCTTCATCACCTCGCGCCTGGAAAAGGTGATTGCCAGCGCACCGGATATAAACTACATGACCTCCAACAGTTCGGAGGGTAGTTCAACCATTACCGTGTACATGAAGCTGAATTACAGCCCCAGTGCGGCGGTCGCCAACATTCAATCAAAAGTGCAACAGGTGACGGATCAGTTGCCGACGGGTAGTCAATTACCGGTTATCAACGTAACGGTCGGTGACACGACGGACCTGATGTATGTCGCCTTCTACAGCAAAGAACTCAGTCAGCAGCAAATTACCGACTTCCTGCTGCGGGTGGCACAGCCGCGACTGGCCTCGGTACATGGCGTAGGCCAAGCGCAGATACTGCCGCCGGGAGCCGGCAACGGGAATACCTATGCGATGCGGGTGTGGTTGGATCCACAGAAGATGGCAGCATTGGGCATTACCGCTGCGCAGGTTTCACAAGCATTAATCGCGAACAATTTTATTTCCGCAGTCGGACAAACGCGGGGGAAGACGGTACAAAACACCATTGTCGCGACCACTAATCTGCATAATGTAGATGAATTCCGCAATCTGGTTCTGCGTCAGTCTGGTAACACCCTCATCCGGCTCAAAGATGTGGCAAAAATAGAACTCGGTGCACAGGATTACACCTCTCAGGCCTTTTTTGATGGCAAGCCGGCCGCATTTATCGGTATTCAGGAGTCACCTTCGGCCAACTCTCTGGATGTCGCTTCCGGGGTAAAAACATCGCTGGCACAGTTGTCAAAAAGCCTGCCGCCCGGAGTGCACATGGCGATTCCTTATGACGCCAGCACCTTCATCAAGGCCTCTATCGATGAAGTCGTCCTAACCATTGGAATTACCCTTGCAGTGGTGGTGCTGGTCATTTTCCTCTTCATGGGTTCATTTCGTGCGGTGCTCATACCCGCGATCGCCATCCCGCTGTCCATCGTGGGCGCAGGTCTGATCACTTGGTCCATGGGCTTCACCATCAACCTGCTGACCCTGTTGGCAGTGGTTTTGGCCATCGGGCTGGTGGTAGACGATGCCATTATCGTTGTTGAAAATGTGCTCCGGCATATGGATGAAGGAAAAACGCCTTTTGAAGCGGCTTTAATGACTGGGCGGGAGCTGGGAGGGCCGATCATCGTCATGTCCACCACGCTCGTCGCCGTATTCGCCCCCATCGGATTTATGGGGGGGCTGACGGGGAGTCTGTTTGGTGAATTCGCGTTTACGCTGGTGGCTGCGGTTTTAATGTCCATGATCGTAGCATTGACGTTATCACCGATGCTCTCCAGCAAGATATTACGCCCGACAAGGGAACATGGCTTTGAACACTTTATCGAGCAGCGCTTCACTGCTCTGCGTAATTTCTACGACCATATCTTAAGTGGCACACTGAACTATGTGCCAGTCACCATGCTCTTTGCCGCGGTAGTGTTTGGGAGTATCTACTTTCTGTTCAGCACCTCGAAATCAGAATTAGCGCCAGCGGAAGATCAGGGCATTATTTTTAATGCGGGCACGGGCAGCCCGACCATTACACCGGATCAACTGGCCCGTTATGGAAAACAGATTCTGAAGGTGTTGGATAAATATCCCGAGAAAAAGGCAACCTTCATGGTCACCGGTATTTCGGTGGGCAGCGGCGGCGGCTCCAACAGTCTGTTCGCCGGTATGCGCCTGACAAACTGGGATAAACGTTCCACGACGGCGATGCAGTTGCAACCGCAAATCCAGCAGGCCCTGCAAAGCGTCCCGGGACTCCAGGTAGCCTCATTTTTACGGCCGTCCCTGCCCGGTTCTGCGGGCGGTCTGCCGGTGCAATTTGTGCTGCAAAGCCCGGGCAGCTATGGCAAAATCGATCAAGTGGCTGGCCAGGTGATCGCAGCGGCCTATAAAAGTGGATTGTTTTTCTATGTGACCAAGGATTTGCGTATTGATAATCCTGAGGTCGTGTTGAAGATCCATCGCAATATGGCCGCCAACCTTGGCCTGACCATGGCGGAGATCGCCGAGGACTTGCAGCCCCTCTTGGGCGGCAACTACGTCAATCGCTTCGATATGGAAGGCCGCAGCTATAAGGTCATTCCCCAGGTACCGGACCACTTCCGCCTCGACCCGGCAGCCTTGAAGCAATATTACATCGCGACCGGCAGCGGTCAGATGGTGCCCTTATCTACAGTGGTTTCTATTGAGACCAAGGTGGAGCCGCAATTCTTGCCGCAGTTCCAGCAGCTCAACTCGGCAACCATCGAGGCGGTGCCCAAACCCGGCGTTACCATGGGCGAGTCTTTGAGCTTCTTTAAGACTGCGGCAGAAAAGGTCATGCCCAAGGATTTTTCTCTGAACTATGCGAGCCAATCCCGTCAATACATACAAGAGACGGGTGGGCTGCTGACCACTTTTGCATTGGCCATCATCCTGATTTATTTGTTGCTGGCCGCACAGTTTGAGAGTTTCCGCGATCCGCTGATCGTGTTGATTACCGTACCCATGTCCATTAGCGGGGCGTTGATTTTCATCAGCTTGGGTCTGGCTTCCATCAATATCTATACGGAAGTAGGGTTGATCACGTTGATTGGCCTGATCGCCAAGCAGGGTATTCTTATCGTGCAGTTCGCCAACGAGATCCAGAAGAAAGAAGGACTCAACAAGCGTGAAGCAGTGCAGAAGGCCTCCAGCATTCGTTTGCGCCCCATCCTCATGACTACGGGGGCAATGGTACTGGGGGTTCTGCCCTTGCTGGTAGCGGGCGGACCCGGCGCGGTCAGTCGCTTCCAGATGGGCCTGGTGATCTTTACAGGCTTGAGTATTGGCGCTTTCTTTTCGCTCTTCGTGGTGCCGGCCATGTATATGGTGCTCGCCAAGGATTTACGCGAGCCCCAGAATACCCAGGAAGCCTGACGGGAGATTGCTGCTTTGCTCAATGGATCTGGCCGGGACGCTTATTGGTCCCGGCTTTTTTAGCTTGACAAGACGGAAGGCGGCCAGAAGAATACCAGTAAACATTCTCGCTGGTCTTTTTTGAGAAGCATCCAATTCGCTGCCCTCTGCCGAGTTGGCTCGCTCGCTGTTCGCACACAGGTAAATTTTTCATGGGTCACAAATTCTTCCTGAGCATTGAGACCTTGGCAAAGAGGTCCTGATGACTGCACAACGCATTGATGGCAAAGCTATAGCAAAAAAAATACAGGCGGATGTCACTCGTCGCAGTCAGGCATTTCTTCAGCGTTATGGACGCTCCCCCGGTCTTGCGGTAGTGCTAGTCGGGGCCGATCCTGCGTCTCAGGTCTATGTGCAGAAAAAGCGGGATACCTGTGCTTCTGTAGGTATTAGCTCTTTTTCTGCCAATCTTCCTGTAGACAGCACGCCACAACAGCTCCTGGCCCATATTACCGAACTAAACGCTAATAATGCCGTGGATGGCATTCTGGTACAGTTGCCCCTTCCGTCGCATTTTGATCCTGAAGAAATCATTGAGGCCATTGCCGTCGAAAAGGATGTCGATGGTTTTCACCCCTATAATGTGGGCCGCCTTGCGCTGCGCGCGCCTTTGCTGCGCTCCTGTACGCCCGCCGGCATCATGACTTTGCTTCAGGAAACCGGCATAGAGGTCAGAGGGAAAGAAGCGGTGATTGTCGGCGCATCCAACATTGTCGGGCGGCCCATGGCACTGGAACTCCTCCTGGCCGGGGCGACGGTGACCGTCTGCCACCGCTTCACCCGCGATCTCGCAGCCCATGTGGGACGCGCCGAACTGCTCATCGCGGCGGCAGGCAAACCGGGACTGATACCCGGCGAGTGGATTCGTGAGGGGGCAGTGGTCATCGATGTAGGAATTAATCGTCTTCCGGACGGACGTCTTACCGGCGATGTGGACTTTGCTGGCGCAGAGCAACGTGCGGCGTGGATCACTCCGGTCCCCGGTGGGGTTGGACCCATGACGGTAGTCACACTCTTGCAGAACACCCTGATTGCGGCAGAGCAACGCATGGGGATAAGCACATGAATGAGACACCTGCCCCGCAAAAAGCTGATGCGGCGCCCTCTCTGGATAATCCCGATCTCTATTTCAACCGTGATCTCAGCGTCCTCGAATTTAACCGGCGGGTACTGGCCCTCGCAGATGATCCACATGTGCCCCTGCTGGAGCGTTTACGTTATCTGACCATCGTTTCCAACAATCTGGACGAATTTTTTGAAGTACGCATGGCAGGGCTTCTCCAGCGGCGCAAGTTCGGCGCCGGCCCCTCGGGGCCGGATATGCTCGGACCCAATCGCGAAATTGAAGCCGTAGCCAAAATGGCCCACGAAATCATCTCTGCGCAGTATCGCTGCCTGAATCAACGACTGCTACCCGCCCTGGCCAAAGAAGGTATCCGCCTGTTGCGTCGATGCGAGTGGCGAGCCGCCCAAAAACGTTGGATCAGCAATTATTTCCAGACCGAGGTGATGCCCCTGCTCACCCCGTTAAGCCTCGACCCGGCCCATCCTTTTCCCAAGGTACAGAATAAGGGGCTGAATTTCGCCATCGTTCTGGAGGGTCAGGATGCTTATGGGCGACGCAGCCCTATCGCCATTGTGCAGGCGCCGCGCATTCTCCCTCGCATCATCCAGATTCCGGAACATCTGGCGGGTCCCAATGATTTCGTGTTTCTCTCCTCTATCATTCACGAACATGTGCAAACGCTCTTTCCGGGCCTGACCATTCAGGGTTTTTATCAGTTCCGGGTAACTCGCAACAGTGAACTCTTTGTGGATGAGGAGGAGGTGGATAATCTCCTCAATGCGTTGGCCGATGAATTACCGATGCGCCCTTTTGGCGAGGCAGTACGACTGGAAGTCGCCAATAACTGTCCGCGCGAGGTGGTCGACTATCTTCTGAAGCATTTTGAGCTTGGTGAGGATAATCTTTATTCGCTGCTGGGACCCGTGAATCTGTCACGGCTGGCAGCCATCATCGACATGGTCCCCCGCCCCGACCTGCTTTTCCCGCCTTTTGTGCCGGGACTACCATCGGCTTGTTCCCGCCCGGAGAATATATTCGCGCAACTGCGCGAGGCGCCCATTCTTCTCCACCACCCATACCAGAGCTTCAATCCAGTTCTGGATTTCCTCCGCCAAGCGGCCAGCGATCCGCAGGTCATCGGTATCAAGCAGACGTTGTACCGCACCACCCCGGACTCTCCCATTATTGATACGCTGATAGAAGCGGCCATGACGGGCAAACAGGTCACGGCCGTGGTCGAACTCAAGGCGCGTTTTGATGAAGCCAATAACATCCGCATGGCGGAGCGCTTGGAAGAGGTGGGTGTGCAGGTAGTATACGGCGTGGTCAACCACAAGGTCCATGCCAAGATGATATTGATCTTGCGCCGTGAGGAGGAGGGGATTCGCCTTTACGGGCATCTGGGTACTGGCAATTATCATCCCCGCAATGCGCGGATTTATACCGATCTCAGCCTGCTCACCGCAAATCCTGACATCACGGCGGACATGAATGACCTGTTCATGCACATCACCGGTATGGGCAAGGCGCCGCAACTGCGTTGCCTGCTGCAAAGTCCCTTTACAATGTTCAGCGGGATACGTGATGCCATTGTGGCGGAGACTCAGCACGGCGTGAAGGGCCGCATCATCGCGCGGGTGAATGCGCTGGTCGAGCCAGACCTGATTCGCGCCCTGTACCGGGCCTCCCAGGCTGGAGTGGAAATCGACCTGGTGGTACGCGGCGCCTGTGCCTTACGTCCCGGCATACCGGGCGTCTCTGAGCATATCCGGGTACGTTCCATTGTCGGTCGTTTTCTCGAACACAGCCGCGTCTATTACTTCGGGAATGGCGGACATCCCAAGCTTTGGATATCCAGTGCCGACTGGATGGGACGCAATTTCTTTCGCCGCCTGGAAGTGGCGATACCCATTTTCGACCCCGACTTGCGCGCACGCGTACTCAGGGAAACCCTTCAGCTGTACTTGGAGGATGATTGTAACGCTTGGGCCATGCGTGCCGATGGTGCTTATGATTTTCTGCGTAAGACCCCGGATGCCGCCTGTAAATCGGCTCAGGACCGCTTACTGGAACACTATGACAGGAGTAGTCACCATGCGTGACACGGTTTCGTCGTGATCCGGGTTCTGGTGCTCAACAGTAAGGGAGGTACCGGAAAGACGACAGTTGCCACCAACCTCGCCAGTTTGCTGGCGCTGCGCGGCTCGGTACTTCTCGCTGACCTGGATCCACAGCACTCGTCCAGTACCTGGGCCGAGCGGCGGTCGGAGCACTTACCAAAGCTATCCGTCATTGCCGATGCTGACCGGGATTTCCGCGAT
>JAKAFG010000065.1 GCA_021818125.1 Pseudomonadota bacterium
GACTGCCGAACAGCGCCGACGCGCCAGCACCGATGCGATCTTCCACTCCCTCCATATTGCCACCACCGGCGAGGCTGGCCATATTGGCTTGCGTGGCCCCCAGATGGGTCAGCAGCGGGTTACCCAATAGCTCAAAATGTTCACTGACCACGGTTAAAGGAACAAAAAGTACGAGCGTGGCGATCATGATGGCCCAGGCTGTGCGTTTGGCCTTCACCATGTGCCCGAACATGAACACCAGGGCAGAGGGAATCAGGATCATGGCCACCATTTCCAGGAAATTGGTGAAGCCCGTGGGATTTTCGAAAGGGTGCGCATCGTTCATGTCGAAGAACCCGCCCCCATTGTTACCCAGCATCATGATGGCCTCTTGAGAGGCTACCGGTCCCACATGAATCATCTGATGAAGAATAGTCTTGCCGCCGGACACAAATGGAGCGATGAGGTCAGCGCGCACTACCCCTGTCAACGTTTGTACCACGCCCTGTTCCATAAGAATCAGCGCAAAGAGCGCGGACAGGGGGAGCAGTACGTAGAGAACGGTGCGCGTCATGTCGACCCAGAAATTTCCGAGATTCTTGGTTTTATGACGGGCGAGAGCGCGAATGATGGGCAGGACGATAGTGATGCCCGTCGCCGCCGAGAGGAAATTCTGCACGGTCAGGCCCAGCATCTGCGAGAGATAACTCATGGTCGAGCCGCCGGAGTAATCCTGCCAATTGGTATTGGTGATAAAACTGACTGCGGTATTGAATGCGGAAGCACTTGGGACGCCGCCGAAGTGTAAAGGATTCAGGGGCAGCGCGCCTTGCGCCAACAACAAGGCATAGAGAAAAACGCCACCGATCAGGTTAAAGATCAACAGGGCGATGGCGTAGCGCTTCCAATCCATTTCCTCGCTCGCCGAAACGCCGATGACGCGGTACAGTCCCCGCTCCACGGGACTCATCAGGCGTGTCGCCCAAAACCTCTCGCCGGCATAAACGCGATGCATGTAGCGACCCAGAGGCAAGGCCAGCAGAATGGTCAACAACAGAACCGCGGCGGTCAGCATGATGGTGAATATCATAGGAATCGTTCCGGATTAATCAGAAATACCAAAAGATAGATGAAGAGCATTGCCCCCAAACCGAGGCCTATCCATGCAAAAGCGTTCATCTTATGTTCCTCAGACGATCCAACATCTCAACAACCCCTAGGGATGCCAAGAAAAAAACAACTATAATCAATAAGTAAACAAATTCCATGCCAACCTCCTTCGCGAGCGCAGGCCCACACCCCGCACACCATCATAATGTAGCCGTGTGCAACACTAGCAAGCATCCATCTATAAATTCCATATAAAACCTATATAAAACGTATATAAATTCGTGATTGTTCAGCCCAATGCTGGATTCACCGCACCGACGCTCCCCGCTGCGGAGCACACAGCGGGGGTGGATCCATATGATTCCTCAATGAGCCAGCGTGTTGAGGGGTGCCAGTTGTTCTGCAATCGGTCCCAGCGCCAGTGCCGGAAAGAAATTGAGCGCGCCGAGCAGAATGACAACACCTACCAGCAGACCGATGAAGATTGGGGTATGGGTCGTCAAGGTGCCGGCGCCAACGGGGATCGTCTTTTTGCCCGCCAGCGAACCCGCCAGTGCCAGCAGCGCCAGATAGGGCCAATAGCGGCCGAAGAGCATGACGATCCCGGTGATGATGTTGTAAAAGGTCGTATCACTGCTCAATCCACCAAAGGCGCTGCCATTATTGTTGGCGGGACTGGTAATGGCATAGAGGATCTCGCTGAAACCATGCGTCCCCGGATTAAAGGCCCCGGCCCGTCCGGCGCTCGTACTCACGGCGATCGCCGTACCAATCAAAACCAGTAATGGCATGATGAGGATGGCCAGTGAGGCCATTTTAATCTCAAAGGACTCAATCTTTTTACCGAGAAACTCTGGCGTACGTCCCACCAGGAGGCCACCCAGAAATACCGTGAAGATCGCAAAAGCGAGCATGGTTGCTAATCCCGTACCCACACCGCCGATCACGCACTCTCCCAGATCCATAAAGAAGAGATTGACACCACCGGACAGGGGCATAAGCGAATCATAAGCGCAATCCGCAAGACCGGATGACGTGGTGGTGGCGAGGCTTGAAAACAGGTCTGAAGCCGCCACACCAAAGCGATCCTCAACCCCTTCCATATTGCCGCCACCGGCCAGCACAGCGGTATGCGCCTGCGTGACATGGAGTGTATTGAATAGTGGGTTGCCCGCGAGGTCGACATGTTCGCTCAAAAGAGCCAAGGGCACAAAAATCACCAACATGGCGATTAATAGCGCCCAAGCAGTGCCTTTAGCCTTGGCCATGTGACCAAACATAAACACGATAGCAATCGGGATCAGTATCATACCAATCATATACAAAAAATTAGTCAGCGCGGTTGGGTTTTCAAACGGATGGGCGAAACTCGCATCGAAAAACCCTTCACCGTTATTACACAGCACTGCGATGGATGCTTGCGAGGCCACCGGTCCCATCGCGATCATCTGTTGAGTGATTTGTTTCCCCCCGCTTTGGAAGGGTGCAATCAAATGGACCTGCACATAAGGCCCAAAGGTCTGGATAACGCCCTGCTGAATGAAAATTAGCGCCAGTATGATTGACATGGGGATCAGAACGTAGAGGATAATGCGCGTAATATCGACCCAGAAATTACCCAAAAGGTGCGTGTTTTTTCGCACTACGCCACGAATAATGGCCAGAACGATAGCAATACCGCTTGCTCCACCGATAAAATTCAGATCTGTATAGGGCAGCATCTGCGACAGATAACTCAGCGTCGTTTCACCACCATAATCTTGCCAGTTGGTGGTGGTTATCGCAGCAATGGCGGAATTGAAAGCCGTGCCAATGGACGTTCCAGGTAGATGCTGTGGATTCAGCGGCAAGGCGCCTTGTGCTTGAAAAATAAAATACATAAACAAAACGCCGAGAATATTGAAAAGCAATAGGGACAGGGAATAGCGTTTCCATCCCATTTCATCGTCGACAGGTACTCCGGTCAGACGATATATTCTTTTTTCCAGCGGTCCCAGGAAACGGGTGGCCCAGAATCGATGACCTTCAACAACACGATACATATAGTGGCCCAACGGCAATGCCAGAAAAACTGACAATGCCAGAACTGCAACAAGGAGAATGATTGCAGAAGTCATAAGGATTGCTCCGCTTTGGGTGGGAACGACAAGAACGACAGCAAGTAAAAGAACAGGATGACGCGCAATCTCAGACCAACCCAGCCGAAGGCGGTCATTTGTGCCTCCTCATTCGTCCCAGCATCTCGGCGCCTCCATAAAACCAAAAACTACCACAAAAATAAGCTGATAGATCACTGCGTGCTTAAAGGCACTATAACTAATATATCGGATACCATAACTACCCACCACATCTAGTCTGGTATGGTTGGGCGCTAACCGGATAAGCACGGATCACTGTTCATCAGTAAGGATTCTATCTTCCGGTGAATCGTTGCCCGCCACATACACGAAGACTAGCAAGGTTCCATCTATAAATTCCATATAAAATACATATAATTTGTCTATAAATTTGGATCGACAGAGTGCCTGTCCCGCATGAAACGGCCCCGAGCGCCAGTCCATCACCGCCTACCTGTGGGGCGAACTGGCTGTGCTGACCTGCCCCTGCCACCTCTTCATTGCCGTCGTGCTGGCAGGTACGACGCCGGCACGTTCCTCGGTGAGCATTTGGGTTATCGCGGCGCTCGGTTTGACCGACTTGTTCCTTCTGTCGCTGTCGCTGGCGTTGCGGGCATCAGGCCCTTGACTCCGTACCCTGGTACGGCAGTAAGTTGGGCCTACCCAACCCCTATAATAAGCTTATATCGTGATGACATAGCGTGATGACCAGGAGGATCTGTCCATGTCAGCCATAACCCGCATCATCGACAAAATTGGCATAGTCGGTACCATCGTCGGTAGTTTCAGTTGCGCCATGTGTTTCCCCGCAGCAGCGAGCCTCGGCGCTGCAATCGGATTGGGCTTTCTCAGCCAGTGGGAAGGCCTGTTCGTGCAGTGGCTGATTCCGATTTTCGCCAGCGTGGCATTATTGGCGACCTTGGCGGGCTGGTTCTCGCACCGCCAATGGCAACGCACGCTGCTGGGCTCGATCGGTCCGGTGCTAGCGCTTGTCGGGGTGTTTGGGTTAACGCATCACTTTCTGGACAAGGACCTGGCGCGCGTAATTTTTTATACCGGATTGGTGGTGATGTTCCTTGTCTCCATCTGGGACATGGTCAATCCGGCGAACCGCCGCTGCGCGACCGACGGCTGCGAAACGCCCGCCCCGCGTAGCTGAGCACATAGACACTTTGGAGGATATTATGACCGAGAACGCGCCCACCGAACTCGCTATCACTGGCATGACCTGCGACGGTTGCGCCGCGCATGTGCGCAAAGCACTCGAAGGCGTGCCCGGCGTACGCGAGGCGCAGGTGTCCTACCCGGATGCCACGGCCCGGGTCGTGCTGGAGGGCGAGGTGCCGATGCAGCGGCTAATCAAGGCGGTGGTTGCAAGTGGCTATGGTGTGCATCCACGGAGCGACGGTGCCTCCTCCACAAACGATGGACAGGAGCTACACATCGCTGTGATCGGCAGCGGCGGAGCGGCGATGGCGTGCGCATTGAAGGCTGTCGAGCGGGGCGCGCGCGTGACGCTGATCGAACGCAGCACCATCGGCGGCACCTGCGTGAACATCGGTTGCGTGCCGTCCAAGATCATGATCCGCGCCGCCCATATCGCCCACCTGCGCCGGGAAAGCCCATTCGATGACGGCATCCAGGCGGTCGCGCCGACCATCCAGCGCACAGCGCTGCTGGCCCAACAGCAGGCCCGTGTCGATGAACTGCGTCACGCCAAGTACGAAGGCATCCTGGACGGCAACCCGGCCATCACCGTTCTGCGCGGTGAAGCGCGTTTCAAGGACAGCCGGAGTGTTGTCGTCCATTTGAACGATGGTGGCGAGCGCGTCGTAATGTTCGACCGCTGCCTGGTTGCCACGGGCGCCAGTCCGGCCGTGCCGCCGATTCCCGGCTTGAAAGACACTCCTTATTGGACCTCCACCGAAGCGCTGGTCAGCGAATCGATCCCCGAGCGTCTGGCCGTGATCGGCTCGTCGGTGGTGGCGCTGGAACTGGCGCAAGCCTTCGCCCGGCTCGGCAGCCATGTGACGATCCTGGCGCGCGGCACCTTGTTCCTCCGGGAAGACCCGGCCATCGGTGAGGCCATCACGGCGGCGTTTCGCGCCGAAGGCATCGAGGTGCTGGAGCACACCCAGGCCAGCCAGGTCGCTTATGCGGATGGCGAATTTGTGCTAGCCACCGGGCACGGCGAACTGCGCGCCGATAAGCTGCTGGTCGCCACTGGTCGCGCACCGAACACACGCCGCCTGAATCTGGAAGCGGCGGGCGTGGCCATCAATGCGCAAGGGGCCATCGTCATCGACCAGGGTATGCGCACGAGCAGTCCGGACATCTACTCGGCCGGCGACTGTACCGATCAGCCGCAGTTCGTCTATGTGGCGGCAGCGGCCGGCACCCGCGCCGCGATTAACATGACCGGCGGTGACGTGGCGCTGGACCTGACCGCGATGCCGGCCGTGGTGTTCACCGATCCGCAAGTGGCCACCGTCGGCTACACAGCGAGGCGGAAGCGCACCACGAGGGTATCGAAACCGACGGCCGATTGCTCACGCTAGACAACGTGCCGAGGGCGCTTGCCAACTTCGACACGCGCGGTTTCATCAAGCTGGTAGCCGAAGTGGGCAGCGGGCGCTTGATCGGCGTGCAGGCGGTGGCGCCGGAAGCGGGCGAACTGATCCAGACGGCGGTACTGGCGATTCGCAACCGCATGACGGTGCAGGAACTGGCCGATCAGTTGTTCCCCTACCTGACGATGGTCGAGGGTCTGAAGCTCGCTGCGCAGACATTCAACAAGGATGTGAAGCAGTTGTCCTGCTGCGCGGGTTGAGATGGATTGATAAAGAAACCGGCATTCGGCACAGACTTTCAAATGAAAGGCCATGGAGATCATGCCAAATGAGTGAACTGCCGTTTGGCCAACCAGGCCTGCCCAGCACTTGGGCCAGTGCCCGCAAGCAGGCTGTGGGCACTGCCTTGAGTGAACGTTCCCGCGTCTGGTTCACCGTCGCCGACGGTGTGTTAACCGAGGTTTATCATCCGACGATCGACTGTCCGAATCAACGCGATCTTCAGTTCCTGATCACCGATGGTGGTGAGCTATTTCATGAAGAGCGACGCGATCTGGAACATAGCGTCGAGTGGATCGAAGACGGCATTCCGGCCTTCCGGATTGTCAGCCGAGATCCGCAAGGCCGCTACCGACTGATCAAGACGGTCTGCACGGATCCCGATGCCGACTGCGTGCTTGAGCGAGTCCACTTCGAGCCTTTGGTGGAGGCAGCCCGACATTACCGCCTGTATCTGCTGTGGGCGCCCCATCTCGACAACCAGGGGTCGGATAACCACGGTCGCGTTGAATATGGCGCCAACGAATGCGACTGGCTCATCGCCTGGCGCGGGTCTCGATACGCTGCGGTAACCGCCACGGTATCCTTCTCACGCATGTCAGCCGGCTATGTGGGTCATTCCGACGGCTGGCAGGATATAAACAGACACCGGCACCTAGAATGGAACTTCACGACAGCGGGACCGGGCAATATTGCGCTGACGGCAGAACTGGAGTTGCCGCCGGACGGTCATTTCATGCTTTGTCTCGGGTTCGGCAACAGCGAGCGGACGGCCATCAAGGCTGCAAGCGGCTGCCTGGACCGCAACGGATTCGCGTCGGTTCTCAATCGCTACATGGAAGGGTGGCGCGCTTATCAGCGCGGATTGCTCGATCTGTCGGCCCAGAGCGGCGACGGCGGGCAGCTTTACCGGCGTAGCATCGCGGTGTTGCGTACGCATATCGACAAGATTCATCGCGGCGCGGGCGTGGCCTCGTTGTCCATTCCCTGGGGCGAATCGGCATCGGCGGACCAGCCGATTGGCGGCTATCACTTGGTCTGGCCGCGCGATCTCTACCACCAGGCCATGGGCTTGCTCGCCGCCGGCGACCGGGAGAGGCCAGCGCAGATTCTGCATTATTTGTTCTCTCGACAGCGCGAGGATGGAAGCTTCTTTCAGAATTTCTGGGTGGATGGCAGGCCCTACTGGCAAGGCCTGCAGCTCGACGAAGTCGGCTATCCGGTGCTGTTGGCCAACCACCTGCACCACGAAGGGCTCCTGGACTTCGACCCGTATCCCGTGGTACAGCGTGCCGCCGATTTCCTGGTGAACCATGGGCCGGTCACCCCCCAGGACCGCTGGGAGGAGAACAGAGGTTACAGTCCCCATACCCTGGCGGTAGTGGTTGCCGCGCTGCGCGCTGCGGCAGCGGTGGCCGATGCGACCGGAAAAGGGGCGCAGGCTGTCACTTACCGATCGGTGGCGCAAGACTGGGAACAACGCATCGAGGATTGGACCTTCACCGATTGCGGTCGATTGCTCTTCGGCCATCCCGAGCACTACGAGCGTATCGCCCTGATCCCGTCGGTCGACACCGGTGAGCATCTGCCAGAGTGTCGAGTATTTCTGCCAATTCGCAATCTACCAGCGGAAGCAATGTACAACCAGTCCCAATGTTGCGTGGTAGACGGCGGTTTCCTGGAGTTGGTACGCCTGGGTCTGCGCACCGCCGCCGACCCGCACGTTCTCAAGACTCTGCCGGTATGGGATGCACTGTGCCGACGCGAGACGCCTTGCGGGCCGGCGTGGTATCGCTACAACGGGGATGGTTACGGTGAGCACGAGGACGGTTCACCATTCGATGGTACCGGGCGCGGACGCTTGTGGCCGTTACTCACCGGCGAGCGCGGACACTATGAAGTTGCCGCCGGACGCGACTCCCGGCCCTACATCAAGGCGCTGGAGTGCTTTGCCAACGAAAACGGCATGCTGCCCGAGCAAGTGTGGGATACAGAACCGCGTCTGGGCCATGGCACGGGTTCGGCCACACCTCTGGTGTGGGCTCACGCGGAGTATATCCGGCTGCTGGGCGCTTCGAGTCGTAAAGGAACATGAACATGAATCGGTACACAATTTCCAAGCTGGCTGAGGGCGCGGGTGTCAGCGTGCATATCGTGCGCGACTACTTGCTGCGCGGACTGCTGCGGCCGGTGGCGCGTACCCAAGGCGGCTACGGTCTGTTCGACGAGGCGGCCTTGCAACGGCTGTGCTTGGTGCGGGCTGCCTTCGAAGCGGGCATCGGCCTCGATGCGCTGGCGCGGTTGTGCCGGGCACTCGATACGTCGGACGGCGACCAGGCCGCCGCGCAGCTTACCGCGCTGCGCCAGATCGTCAAACGCCGACGCGAAGCGTTGGCCGATCTGGAAGCGCAGTTGGCCACCCTGCCGAGCGAGCACAGCACGCGGAGAGTTTGCCATGAATAGCCCCGAACGCTGGGCCGACCGAAACACGCAAGCCGTTCACCGGCTATCTGTGGGGCGGGCGGGTCGTGCTCACCTGTCTCTCCTGTTCCTGCCTGTGGCCGAGTCGTCCGAACTGATGCCTGCGGCAATCCGGCACTGTTCGCCACGTTCGATGCCTTGCGTGCCCTCGCCGTGCGCTTTTCTGCCGACGACTTCGACATGGGATACCCCTTACTAATATAACGAGAGACGTAACAGAAGCGCTCCGCTAAATTCAGACGTTATATATCAGAGAATTAATGGAGGTGTGAACATGACAACACTGATTTGCCCCACATGCGGTTGCTCCTTAGTAAGGTTGGGCATTACTAAAGAGAATGCTGTTATACAGGAATATCGAGGAAAGGAATATTCATTCTGTTGCGACGGGTGTGCCGTTACGTTCCAAGAAAATGCCGAAACCCTGCTGGAAGAAACAAATAGTCTCGTTGTGTGCCCAAGTTGTTTGGCTGAAAAACCAATCAATCAAACTGTGGCAATTAGTTTTCGAGATAAGGAACTGTATTTTTGTAGATGCCCGCATTGCATTACTGTTTTTCGGGAAGATCCCGAATATTATCTGAAGCGCTTGTCCGGAGAAATGGAATTTGCTGGCATATTTTCTGGAGGTCGAGGATGCTGTAGTTAATGTACAAATTACGTTATTCACCCCGGAAGGCGCGGAGTACGTCGAGCACTTCTGCGGGCTGGAGTGCTACCAGCGCTTCCATGCGCGGATCAGCATTGCGACCGAACCGAGCGCTTGCGATTCGCCGCCGTCAGGTTGAGGCATACCTCAAGCGGACAGGGGCGTCGTCAGTTGCAGTTAATCTGAGCACACCGTTTTCGATTGCAAGCCGTTACACTTAGGCCATCAAAAACCGATTCTGGGCCATTTCTCGATGCCTTTTCGCGGTTGACAGACGCCGCCCCCACAACA